>NZ_JBEYFC010000962.1:0-1614 GCF_040634175.1 Streptomyces sp. NPDC007162 | reverse complement strand
CCCCCACCACGGCCGCCGCCCCCGCCCCGAGGTCCAGTTCGGCGCGCCGCTGCGCCACCACCCTCCCGTCGAGGTCAGCCACCCCGGAAGTCGGCTCCGAAGGCGCGGTGGAGGTCCGCGCCGAGGTAGCCAACACCGGCGGCCGCGCGGGCAAACACGTCGTCCAGGTCTACGCGTCGCGCGCACACACGGCCGTCGACCGCCCGGCGCGGTGGCTGATCGGCCACGAGGTGGTCCGCCTCGCCCCGGGCGCCACGGAGACCATGAAGATCACCGTCCCGGCGCGTGCCTTCGCACACTGGGACGAGGACGAGGGCGCGTGGGCTTACGAACCGGGAGAGTTCACACTCCACGTCGGCTCCAGCGTCGACGACCTGACCGCCTCAATGCCAGTGCGCCTGCGCTGACCACCGGTCGCAGTGAAGCCTGCGGCGGGCCGGGTACCGTGCCCGGCCCGCCGTGGACGCACGGACGCCAGGCGAGGTGGGCGAGGTCTTCTTCGGTGCGGGTGATCCCGGCGGCGCTCATGGTTGAAGTGACCCCTCGGGTCCCGACACTTCCGTTTTGTGCGGCGAGGTCCAGCCGTTGGTGACAGTGGGTCCTTGCCTGGTACGGCCTGATGTAGCCGATGGTCGAGTGGATGTGCTCCCGGTTGTAATGTTCGGCGATCCACCGGAACACGTCCTGCCGAGCCTGTGCGCGGGTCTCCCACCGTGGTACCGATCTCCGCTTTCAGGACGGCGAAGAAGCTTTCCGCAGCGGCGTTGTCGAAACCCGAACTGGTATGCCCGGTGCTCTGCCGGATATCCAACTCGCCCAGAAGAGCGCGGAATTGGTGAGAGGCGCCTTGCGGCCCGCGATCCGGGTGAAAGATGGCGTTGCCAGCCGTATGCCCGCCCGTATGCGCCATCCGAATCGCGTCTGCGACGAGTTCCGTACGCATGTGGTCGGCCATCGACCAGCCTACGACCTCACGTGTGCACAGGTCGATCATCGTCGCCAGGTACAGCCATCCCTCGGCCGTCGGCAAACAGGTGGTGTCCCCGACGAATTTCAGGCCCGGCATCGGCGCGGTGAAGTCCCTCTGGACGAGATCCGGCGCCGGCGGCGCCGTGCGGTCCTGCTTCGTCAGCGACCGCGACTTCCGGCGCGTTTTTCCGACGACCTCGCGCTCCCGCATGATCCGCGCGAATGGCGGAACTCCTCGTTCGGCATGCCGAGATCGACGGCGTCCTGGCCGCGTCGGACACCTCGGCGGCAGGGGCGCTGCAGGCGCTGCGCGGCCCCGAGACGGCGGATGCCGGAGGACGTCGCCGTGATCGGGTTCGACGACTTTCCGCTGGCCCAGCGCACCGAGCCGCGCCTGACCACGGTGCGTCAGCCGGTGGAGGAGATGGGCAGAGCCATGATCAGACTGCTGCTCGAGGAAGTGGAGGAGCCCTCCGTGGCATGGCGCCACGTCATCCTCCGTACCGAGCTCGTCGTTCGCGAGTCGTCCTGACAGCGCGCCGAGCCCGCCGGCGAACCCCGGGGAGGGCAGCGGTCGCCGCAGGCTGGTCAATGCCCGGCCGAGGCGGTGCGGTCCTGGTGAGGATCCGCACCGCCGCCCGTTTC
>NZ_JBEYFC010000961.1:0-1636 GCF_040634175.1 Streptomyces sp. NPDC007162 | reverse complement strand
CGCAGAATTATCTATATGCACCCCTCGTGTAACATGCGACGTGGCGGGGCGAGTCGGGGATCCCCGACTACCGGGGCGAGGGCGGGAGCCTGAGCCGGCACACCCCGATGACCTACCAGGACTTCACCGGGAGCGCCCACGCGCGTCGCCGGTACTGGGCGCGCAGCCACCTGGGGTGGCGCACCTTCGGGCGGGCCCGCCCCAACGCGGGACACCTGGCGGTGGCCGCCTTCGCCCGGGACGCCCGTGTCTCGGGTGTGATCACCCAGAACGTCGACGGCCTGCACCAGGCCGCCGGCAGCGAGGACGTCGTGGAGCTCCACGGCAGCCTGGACCGGGTCGTCTGCCTCTCCTGCCGCGCCTTCAGCCCGCGCCGCGAGCTCGCCCGGCGTCTGGAGGCCGAGAACCCCGGTTTCGACCCGGTGGGCGCCGGGATCAACCCGGACGGTGACGCGGACCTCACCGACGCTCAGGTGGGGGACTTCCGTGTCGTGCCGTGCGCCGACTGCGGGGGCGTCCTCAAACCGGACGTGGTGTTCTTCGGCGAGGCGGTGCCGCCGCAGCGCGTCGAGCGCTGCCGGCGCCTGGTCCGCGAGGCGACCTCACTGCTGGTCCTCGGCTCGTCGCTGACGGTGATGTCCGGGTTGCGGTTCGTCCGGCAGGCGGCGCAGGAGGGCAAGCCGGTGCTGATCGTCAACCGGGACCCCACCCGGGGCGACCCGCACGCCCTCACCCGGGTCGCACTGCCGCTGGGAGCGGCCCTGACCACCGTCGCCGACCGGCTCGGCATCCCGGTCGGCGGGGCGGCCGACTGAGCCCTCCTCCGGCGGGTATCCGCAGCCGTGAGTGAAGGGAGACCTGGCACATGGCAGCCGATGCGAACTCCGCCAGGATCACGGGGAAGGTCCAGGGCCGGGACATCGTCCTGTCCGGGGGCCTGTCGACGGACGAGATCCGGGACACGGTCTGGTGGTGGCAGGGAGACGGCCACGAGTACGACGAATCGTGCACGGATGTGATCGCCACTCTCGGCGGCTACTACCAGGTCCCGCGGGACTCCCGGACCCGCGAGGCCGTCGACCTGGTGAACCTGGTGCACAGCGAGTTGAGCCCGGCGGACTGACTCGACCGGCCGGACCCGCCCGCACCGGGCGACCGGAGCTACGGCCGGCGCCCGGCTCCGGCGTGGTGGTGAATGCGACCTCCAGTGTGGTGCCGGGCCTGTCTCCGTCGGCAAAGTCCACTGGCTTGCGGGAAGGCACGTAGCAGCGATTTGCCAAACCGAGAAGAACTCAGGAGCGAACTGGGCCGACTCTTTCCACCGCAAGGACAAAGTCTGCAAGGATGCCGACTCGAAGCGTGGGGGGAGGTCGCCGTCGGCGGTCCGTCAGTGGGCGTGACCGAGATCGGCGAAGGCGTGGTCCAGCATGTCGACGAAGAAGTCGGCCGCGGCGATGTCGATGCAGAGCGGCGGCTTGATCTTGAGGATGTTGAGATGGTCTCCCGTGGGCTGGACGACCACCCCGAGGTCGAGCATGCGGTCGGCTGCGCCCGGCAGCACGGCCTGGACATCGACTACCTCGGCGGCTGGAACGAACGCGGCTACGACATCGGCTGGTACGAGAAACTGCACGCC
>NZ_JBEYFC010000960.1:0-1644 GCF_040634175.1 Streptomyces sp. NPDC007162 | reverse complement strand
GGGGACCTCGCGGCCGTCGTCGACCGGCACCGCAGGATGATGACCTCGGGCCCGGCGGGCGGCGGCCCGGACGTCGTCCTGGACCTGCTCGGCTCCGATCTCGACCTGCGCGCCTGGGTGCTCTCCCCGACCGGCCGGCTGATCGCGGGCTCCAAGGCGTCGGGGCCCGCGCTGCCCGCCGAGGCCTGTGCCGAGCTGGCCGCCGAGCACCTGGCGGCCGTCCGCACCGGCCGCCGCGGCCCTCACCGCGTGCTGCTGGGCGCCACCACGTACTCGCTCTTCCCGATCGGCTGGGGGCACCTCCCGGCGGCGACCGGGGCGGGCGGCTCCCCGCGGGGCGGCCGGGACGTGCGCGAGTCGGTGCTGTCGGACTGGCTGCTCGCGGTCGAGGCGGACGCCGGCGACTGGCCCGCGGAGCGGCTCGACCTGCTCCAGGGCGTCACCCAGCTGATCTCCGTCGAGCGCGACCGCCGGGACGCGGCACGTACGGTACGGCGCCGGCTCGCCCAGGAGGTCCTCGAACTGGTGCAGACGGGCGCGGCACCGGCGGAGATCGCCGCGCGGCTGCGGGTGGCGGCTCCGGTCCTGCTGCCGGGCCTCGGCGCGGCCCCGCACTGGCAGGTGGTGGTCGCCCGCGTCGAGTGGGACGGTTCAGAGGTCGAGGGCGGTCCGGTCGCGCAGTCCCTGCTGGAGGAGATCCTGGTCGACCCGCTGGCGACCGGCCCCGAACCGTCCGACCGCATAGCGGTGGCCCACACCGGCGACGAGGCGGTCGCCCTCGTCCCGCTGCCCGCCGTCCCCACCGAGCACGACGGCTCCGATTCCGGTATCCACGCCGACGCCCTGCTGGCGGCCGTACGGGGGCCGCTGACGGCAGGCCTCGACGGCGACGGCCGGGTCACCCTCGGCGTCAGCGCGGCCGTGCACTCCGCGGAGGGGCTGCGCGGGGCCCTGGAGGAGGCCCGGCACGCCCGCCGGGTGGCCGCGGCCCGTCCGGGCCGGGTCTGCGCGGCCGGCCACCAGGAACTGGCCTCGCACGTCCTGCTGCTGCCCTTCGTCCCCGACGACGTCCGGCGTGCCTTCACCGCCCGCCTGCTGGACCCGCTGCGGGAGTACGACCGCAGGCACCGCGCCGAACTGATCCCGACCCTGGAGGCGTTCCTCGACTGCGACGGCTCCTGGACCCGCTGCGCCACCCGTCTCCACCTGCACGTCAACACGCTGCGCTATCGCGTGGGAAGGATCGAGCAGTTGACGGGCCGGGACCTCGCGCGGCTGGAGGACAAGCTCGATTTCTTCCTGGCGTTGCGGATGAGCTGAGGTCTTGCGCGCGTGCGACGGGCTCGTGCGAAGCGCCGTCGGCGTCCCACGACTTTGTGAAATTATTCACCCACCCTCTTGGCCCGGCGCGCTGATCGGTGCTGGAATGCGGCCACCACTTCACTGCTCGACGGCGCGCTAGGGGAGGGCAACGTGGCGTACTCCGCCATGTCTGGGAACGGAACGACCGCCGGTGACGATCCGCTCCAGACCGCGGTGTGGCGGCTGCGCTCGCGGGCCTGCTGGGCCGACGCGGCGGCCCGCGTTCCCGACCGGGGATCGGCTTGGGACGCAAAACGGTCTGTTCCATGGTTCGCCTAGATC
>NZ_JBEYFC010000959.1:0-1645 GCF_040634175.1 Streptomyces sp. NPDC007162 | reverse complement strand
GCGCGAAGTTCGAGCCCGCGCTGTGCGCGATGTACAACCGGGTCGCCGAGTCGTTCCCGGGCCGCCGCTGCGCCCGGCGGCGCACCCCCGCGCCGCCGGGTCGGCCCTGGCCGCTGCGGCCTCGACGGTCCCGGGACGGCGAAGGAGCGCGGCGGGTGCGTTCCACGACAGGCGCGGTGATGACCACCGGGGCCCCGGAGGGCGCCTGGGCGCCCGTGATGCGGCTCAGCTCCGCCTCGCCCGCGCGGACCGGGGTGATGTGCGGGGTGATGCCGGCCGAGGCCATCAGCCGGTTCATGCCGCGGCGCTGGTGGGGGGTCACCAGCGTGACGACGCTGCCGGACTCCCCGGCGCGGGCCGTACGGCCGCCACGGTGCAGGTAGTCCTTGTGGTCGCTGGGCGGATCCACGTTGACGACCAGGTCGAGGCTGTCGACGTGGATGCCGCGGGCCGCGACGTTGGTGGCCACCAGGACGGTGACGTGACCGTCCTTGAACTGCGCCAGGGTCCGGGTGCGCTGCGACTGGGACCGGCCACCGTGCAGGGCCGCGGCGCGGACACCGCTGTTCAGCAGGTGCTTGGTCAGCCGGTCCACGGCGTGCTTGGTGTCCAGGAACATGATGACGCGGCCGTCCCGGGCCGCGATCTCCGTGGTCGTGCGGTGCTTGTCCGACTCGTGCACGTGGAGTACGTGGTGCTCCATCGTGGTGACGGCACCGGCCGACGGATCGACGGAGTGGACCACCGGGTCGGTCAGGTAGCGGCGGACCAGCAGGTCGACGTTGCGGTCCAGGGTGGCCGAGAACAGCATCCGCTGGCCCTCGGGGCGCACCTGGTCGAGCAGGGCGGTGACCTGGGGCATGAAGCCCATGTCGGTCATCTGGTCGGCCTCGTCGAGCACCGTGATGCCGACATCGTCGAGCCGGCAGTCGCCCCGGTCGATGAGGTCCTTGAGCCGACCGGGCGTCGCGACGACCACCTCCGCGCCGGCACGCAGCGCACCGGCCTGCCTGCCGATGGACATTCCACCGACGACGGTGGCGAGGCGCAGGCACACCGAGCGGGCATAGGGGGCGAGCGCATCGGTGACCTGCTGGGCCAGCTCACGGGTGGGGACGAGGACCAGGGCCAGTGGTCGCCGCGGCTCGGCACGCCGGCCCGTCGTACGGGCCAGTACCGCGAGGCCGAAAGCGAGGGTCTTGCCCGACCCGGTGCGGCCGCGACCCAGTACGTCGCGGCCGGCCAGGGTGTTCGGCAGGGTCGCCCCCTGGATCGGGAACGGTACGGTCACGCCTGCATGGCCGAGCGTGGCCAGCAACGGCGCCGGCATGGAGAGATCCGCGAACGACTCGACAGCCGACAACGCGGGCGTGACCGTCCCCGGCAGAGCGAACTCGCCCCGCGCCTGCTGTCGGTTTCCGTAACCGTCGGAGCGACGCGGAGCGCCGGAGCGGCCCACAGCGACGCCTCCGCCGGGGCGGCCATATGTGCGATTGGTGCGTGTGCGGTTCACGCGGAACCTTCCTGGATGCGGGCACGTATCAAGGAATTTCCGCAGCAGAATGAGCGGCGCAGAGAATCGCGAGAACGGGCCGAAAACAGGGCCGTATCACCCTGAGAATGAAGCGAGCTGGGGCCCGCACCC
>NZ_JBEYFC010000958.1:0-1647 GCF_040634175.1 Streptomyces sp. NPDC007162 | reverse complement strand
CGCGCACCCGCGTATTTCCACCCGTGGGGGAGGACCTCACGTCGTCCGGTCGTTTCCACGCGAGGGAACACAAAGCGACACGCGCGCGTGGAAGGCGTTCCTCTCGGAATCGCCCGCACGCGCGCGTGCGGGCGGGCGTCAGCCGCGGGCGCCCAGCAGGTGGTCCATCGCCAGCTGGTCGAGCTGCTCGAAGGCCATGCCGCGGGCGGCGACCGCGTCCGCGTCGAACTCCTCGAAGGCCGCGCGGTCGGCGAGGAGGGCCTGCAGGCCGTCCGCGGCGGTCGGCTGGGCCAGCTGGTCCAGGCGGGAGGCGCGCAGGGCCTCCTGGACCTCCGGGTCCGCGCGGAAGGCGGCGGCGCGCTCCTTGAGGATCAGGTAGTTGCGCATGCAGCCGGCGGCCGACGCCCACACGCCGTCGAGGTCCTCGGTCCGCGGCGGCTTGAAGTCGAAGTGCCTCGGCCCCTCGTAACCGGCGCTCTCCAGGAGGTCGACCAGCCAGAAGGCGGCGCGCAGGTCACCGGCGCCGAAGCGCAGGTCCTGGTCGTACTTGATGCCGGACTGCCCGTTGAGGTCGATGTGGAAGAGCTTGCCCGCCCACAGTGCCTGCGCGATGCCGTGCGGGAAGTTCAGGCCGGCCATCTGCTCGTGGCCCACCTCGGGGTTGACGCCGTACAGCTCGGGGCGCTCCAGGCGCTCGATGAACGCGAGCGCGTGGCCGACCGTGGGGAGCAGGATGTCGCCGCGCGGCTCGTTCGGCTTGGGCTCGATGGCGAAGCGCAGGTCGTAGCCCTGGGAGGTGACGTACTCGCCGAGGAGGTCGAAGGCCTCCTTCATACGGTCGAGGGCGACCCGCACGTCCTTGGCGGCGCCCGACTCGGCGCCCTCACGGCCACCCCAGGCGACATAGGTCTTCGCGCCCAGCTCGGCGGCCAGGTCGATGTTTCGGATGGTCTTGCGCAGCGCGTAGCGGCGCACCTCACGGTCGTTCGCGGTGAACGCGCCGTCCTTGAAGACCGGGTGGGTGAAGAGGTTGGTGGTGGCCATCGGGACGGTCATGCCGGTCGCGTCGAGGGCCTGGCGGAAGCGCTTGATGTGCGATTCGCGTTCGGTGTCGGAGGATCCGAAGGGGATGAGGTCGTCATCGTGGAACGTCACACCGTAGGCGCCCAGCTCGGCCAGGCGCTGGACGGTCTCGACCGGGTCGAGGGCACGGCGGGTGGCGTCGCCGAACGGGTCCCTTCCCTGCCAGCCGACGGTCCACAGGCCGAAGGTGAACCTGTCCTCGGGGGTGGGCTGGAAGCTCATGCCGCGGCTCCTTGCTTGATGCCTGTCTTGATGGGGGTGCGCGACGTCGGTCGGCACGACTGTCGGGCCGACTATTTCGTCATGGCCGTTTACAAATTAGTATGCCGACGCATCCCTGGGAAGGGTCACCCTGTCCCCGAGAGCCGAAAACCGGGTCACGACACCCCGGTAAACCAGGAAAACCGCAGGTCAGGAAGACCGCGAAAAGCGGAAAAAGGGAGAGCCCGATGTCAGCAGCCGAGGGTCCGCTCGTCGTCGGCGTGGACACGTCCACCCAGTCCACCAAGGCGCTGGTGGTCGACGTGTCCACCGGGCAGGTCGTGGCGAGCGGCCAGGCATCGC
>NZ_JBEYFC010000957.1:0-1652 GCF_040634175.1 Streptomyces sp. NPDC007162 | reverse complement strand
GGTTGTCCACCGGTGAGTGTGTACAGACGTACAAGTCAGTGTGTACGCTCGTACAGACTCGTACGGATCCCGCTGGAGCCACCGCTCATGCCCCTTGACCTAGCCCGGCGGCGCACCGCCGTCTTCGTGCTCTTCTTCGCACCCGGGCTGACGATCTCCTCCTGGGTCACCCGCACCCCGGACGTGCGCGACCTGCTCGGCGCCTCCACGGCGCAGATGGGCTTGATCCTGTTCGGGCTCTCGGTCGGCTCGATGCTCGGCATTCTGTGCTCGGGCACGGTCGTGGCCCGTTGGGGAGCCCGGCTGGTCGTCCTGGCCGGCACCTCCGCCGTCGCCGCCGGCGCCGTGGTGGTCGGGGTGGGGGCGGCCGTCGGTTCGGGGGCGTGCGTCGCGGTGGGCCTCGGGCTGTTCGGCCTCGGCATGGGCGGCGGTGAAGTGGCCCTCAACATCGAGGGCGCCGAGGTCGAGCGGCTGCTCGGCCGCTCCACGCTGCCCGCCATGCACGGCTTCTTCAGTCTGGGCACCGTGCTCGGGGCGGTCGCCGGCATGTTCCTGACCGCGGTCGACTTCCCGGTCCTCATCCATCTGCTCGTCGTCGCCGCGGTGGTGCTGGCCGCGCTCGCCCTGGTCATCCGGCGTGTCCCCACCGAGGTGGGCCGGCAGGCCGCCTCCGGGCGCCGGGCACCGGGCGGGCCGCGTGCCGCGGTGTGGAGGGATCCCGCGCTGCTGCTCATCGGCTGTGTCATCCTCGCGCTCGCCATGGCCGAGGGCACCGCGAACGACTGGCTGCCGCTGGTCATGGTGGACGGTCACGGCTTCGACGCCGCGCTGGGCTCGGCCGTCTACGCGGTGTTCGCCGCCGCGATGACCGTGGGGCGCTTCGTCGGCGGGCGGTTCGTCGACCGGTTCGGGCGGGCGGCGGCACTCTGCGGGAGCGCGCTCGTCGGGGCCGCCGGACTGACGCTCGTGATCTTCGTCGACAACCAGGCGGTGGCGGCGGCCGCCGCCGTCCTGTGGGGCCTCGGGGCGTCGCTCGGGTTTCCCGTCGCCCTCTCCGCTGCGGGCGATTCCGGCGCCGACTCCGCCGCCCGCGTCGCGCTCGCCGCGACCGTCGGCTATGTCGCCTTCCTGGTGGGCCCGCCCTCGCTCGGTTACCTCGGTGAGCGCTTCGGGCTGCGCAACGCCCTGATCCTGGTGCTCGTCCTGGTCGTGGCGGCCGTCTTCGCCACACCGGCCGCCCGTGAGCGCCGGAAGGCGGGCGACCCGGAACCGGCCGGCGCCTGAGACCGCTCCCCGTCAGTCACCGGCTGGGAGCCCGGGGTGTGGCCGAAGGTCCGGCGGAAGGAGTCGATGAAGGCACCCACCGACGCCCAGCCGCAGGCGTGGGCCACCGCCGTCACCGGGGCCCGGTCGGCGAGCAGCAGGAGGGCGCAGTGGAGGCGCAGTTGCGTGCGCCACTGCGGGAAGGTCATGCCCAGGTCGCTGCGGAACAGCCGGAACAGCGTGCGGTCCCCCGCGCCGACGGCACGGCCGAGCTCCTTGAGGGTGCGGGGTCGGCCGGGGCGGCCCGCAGGATCGCGCACACGTCGCGCAGCAGCGGTGCGGTGGGGGTGGGCAGGTGCAGGGGCTGTTGCGGTGAGGCCCGCAGCCGG
>NZ_JBEYFC010000956.1:0-1655 GCF_040634175.1 Streptomyces sp. NPDC007162 | reverse complement strand
GTCACCCGCCAGCCAGGCCAGCTCGGGGCGGGGAGTGCGGAGATGCCGAGTGCCGCGCGGCCCTTCACCGCACGGCTGGTGGCGGAGCTGGTGAGCCGCGGGGTGCAGTTCGCGCCGATCGCGTTGCATACGGGGCTGTCGTCGCCCGAGGCACACGAACCGCCGTACGCGGAGCGTTTCGCCGTGCCCGCGGCCTCGGCGCGGCTGATCAACGCGGTCAGGGCGGCCGAAGGGCGGGTGATCGCCGTGGGGACGACCGCCGTGCGGGCCGTGGAGTCGGCTGCCGGGGCGGACCGGGTGGTGCGGGCGGCCGAGGGGTGGACGGAGCTCGTCGTCACGCCCGAGCGCGGGGTGCGGGTGGTGGACGGGCTGCTGACCGGGCTGCACGAGCCGGAGGCCTCGCATCTGCTGATGCTGGAGGCGGTGGCGGGGCGGGCCGCGGTCGACCGCAGCTACCAGGAGGCGCTGCGCGGGCTCTATCTGTGGCACGAGTTCGGGGACGTGCACCTCATCCTCCCGGAGGAGGGGTCTCACACAGAGCATTGCGGCAGCAACTCATCGTGAAAAAGATGGAGTCGCGATGTGAGGCCGCACATAGGGCGCACATCACGTACGAACGGACATAGGAGATAAACAGCCCCCGCCCGAACGGGACAGACGACCCGATCTGTCCCGTTTTGGCCTTCCGGCCCCTACTACCCAGGGTCGTACGTCACACCTTTGCCTCGGCATTTTGCGGCCGCTAAGAATGGCTGCCGTCGCTCAGCACCGCGGGCTCCCCCCGCGGTGTTCGTGCAGGAGGAGCCGGTCTCCCCCGCGGACAAGGAGCGACCTCCGCGCTATTCGAAGAGGTCCACTGCCATGCCGAAGAACACCTACAGTCCCGCCCTCACCAAGCACCACAAGATCGCGCTCGCCGGTATCGCCACGCTCGGCGCCGCCTCCATCGCCTTCTCCGCCGTGCCCAGCAGCGCGGACACGGTCGTGACGGGCTCCCCCGCCGCCGCGACCCAGGCGGTCTACGGCACCCAGCAGATCAAGGACGTCAAGGGCGCGGTCACCGACCAGAGCGCGCTGCAGGCCGTCAAGCTCGACGCGATCGCCGCCAGGAAGGCGGCCGCCGCCCACGCCCTGCACGTCGCCCACGTGCAGCAGGCCGCCGCCCAGGCGAAGACCCAGGCCGCCGCCCGGCAGGCCGCCCAGGCGCGCACCACCGCGCAGGCCGCGAGCCGGGCCGCCGCGCGCCCGCAGGTCGAGCAGGCGGCCGCGAAGACCTACAGCAACAACCTCGACGGCTGGATCCGCCAGGCCCTCGACATCATGCGGGCCAAGGGCATCCCGGGCTCCTACAGCGGCCTGCACCGCAACATCATGCGGGAGTCCTCCGGCAACCCGATGGCCATCAACAACTGGGACATCAACGCCATCAACGGCATCCCCTCCAAGGGGCTGCTGCAGGTGATCCCGCCGACCTTCAGCACCTACCACGTCGCCGGAACGTCCTGGGACATCTACAACCCGGTCGCCAACATCACCGCCGCCGCCAACTACGCGGCGCACCGGTACGGCTCGATCGACAACGTCAACAGCGCGTACTGAGGCAGGCGCGGACCTCGGCGCAGACGCGCCGAAGGGCGGCACCCCACAGATCGGAA
>NZ_JBEYFC010000955.1:0-1669 GCF_040634175.1 Streptomyces sp. NPDC007162 | reverse complement strand
ATTGCTCGAAGCCGACCTTGAAGACGGCGACGCAGGTCTCCGCGGCCAGGGCCGCGGTCGGTTCCGGCACGCCTCGGCCCCGAAGGGCGTCGGCGAGAGCGGCCGCGAGCGAGGCGAGCTTGATCAGCTCGCGCTCCCGGAGTTCCGGGTGGGCGGCGACCACGGCCTGCCGGCGCAGCGCGTACTGATGGCGCCCCCTGAACATGTCCGAGGCCGCGTCGAGCCCGGCGCCGAGCACGTCGAGCAGCGACGCGGACGACGGGGCCTGCGCGACGGCGGCCACGAACAGTTCCTGGAGCGGGGAGCCGGCGAAGAGCACCTCGCGTTTGTCGGCGTAGTGCCGGAAGAAGGTGCGTTCGGTCAGACCCGCCTGCCGGGCGATCTGTGCCACGGTCGTCTGCTCGTAGCCCTGCTCGCTGTAGAGCTGCAACGCCGCTGCCGCCAGGCGCTCGCGCGCGTTCGGCTCCCATCTGCCCATGGCCGAATCCTACGCGATGACAGTGACTGACATCGAGTGCTATCGTCGATGTCAGTCACTGTCATCGATGGTCAGGGGTTCTCCCATGCGTGTTTTCGTGACCGGTGCGTCCGGCTGGCTCGGCTCGGCCGTCGTACCCGAACTTCTCGAGGCGGGCCACCAGGTGGTCGGACTGGCCCGCTCGGACGCCTCCGCCGCCGCGCTCACCACGGCGGGGGCGGACGTCGTGCGCGGCACCGTCGACGACCTGGACGTGCTGCGCGAGGCCGCCGCCGCGTCGGACGGCGTGATCCACCTCGCCTTCAAGCACGACATCGCTTTCAGCGGTGACTTCCGCGGAGCCGCCGAAGCGGACCGCCGTGCCGTGGACGCGTTCGGCGACGTGCTGGCCGGCTCCGACCGGCCCTTCGTGCTCGCCTCCGGCCTGCTCGGCATCGCTCCCGGCCGGACGGCCACCGAACAGGACATGCCCGCGGTCGACGACGCGGCGTTCTCGGTGCGGCACGCCACCGCCCTGGCGACACTGGCACTGGCCTCGCGCGGCGTGCGTTCCTCGGTGGTGCGGCTCGCCCCCACCTGCCACGGCGAGGGCGACCAGGGGTTCATGGCGGCGCTGATCGGCATCGCCCGGCAGCGTGGTGTGTCCGGATACGTCGGCGACGGCGCCAACCGGTGGCCCGCCGCGCACCGGCTCGACGTCGGACGGTTGTTCCGGCTGGCCGTGGAGAAGGCGCCCGCCGGCTCGGTGCTGCACGGAGCGGGCGAGGAAGGCGTCGCGATCCGTGACGTCGCCCAGGTGATCGGCCGCCATCTCGGTGTACCGGTCGCCTCCGTGGCGCCCGCGGACGCGGCCGAGCACTTCACCTGGCTCGGTGGCTTCATCGGTCTGGACAGCCCGGCCTCCAGCACGGCCACCCGTGAACTGCTGGACTGGCGTCCGTCGCACCCGGGGCTGCTGGAGGACCTGGACAAGGGCCACTACTTCGGCCCGGCCGCCTGACCGAGACGCGCGGGGCCGCCAGCCGACCGCACGGCGGCTGCCGCGCGCCTCGGGTCCGAACACCGCCCGCGCGCCTCGAGGCCAGCTCGGGGTGCCCCTGACCCCGGGCGGGCGGGCCGTCCCGCGACCGTAGGCGGCGGCGTAACGTCCCTTCTTGCGGCTTGAGCACTTTTAATCCGTACGGGTGAAAC
>NZ_JBEYFC010000954.1:0-1675 GCF_040634175.1 Streptomyces sp. NPDC007162 | reverse complement strand
GCGGTCGGGGGACCTGTTCGTGTTCGGGGGAGAGTCGCGGCTCGCCCATCACGGGGTGCCGAGGGTGTATCCGGGCACGGGACCGGCGGAGCTGGGCCTGACCGGCCGCCTGAACGTCACGCTGAGAGTGAGTGGTTTCTGACCGGCCCCGAGGGCGCCGCACCTTTGATGCGGCCCCTCCGGAGGATCATGGCAGACTCCCTCTCATGAGCGGAAAGGTCGCCCCCGACCCGACGGGGAACGGAACCTCGAAACCCCGGTTGGACAGAGGACGTGGCGCACTCGGCCCCGCCCTGGAACTCGTGCACACCGGTCGCGCCCCCACCCGCGCCGTCCTCACCGCCGAACTCGGCGTCACCCGCGCCACCGCGGGCGCCGTCGCCGCCGAACTGGAGTCGCTCGGCCTGATCAGGGTCGACGCACACCCCGGCGCCGCAGCCGGTTCACAGGGTCGTCCCTCGCACCGGCTGGAGGTCGCCGAGCACGGCCCCGTCGCACTCGCCGCCCAGGTGCACGCCGACGGTTACCGCGCCGCGCTCGTCGGCCTCGGCGGCCGTATCGTCGCCACCGCCCCCGGCTGCGAGACCGTCGACGCCGACCCGGCGAAGGTACTCGGCTCGGTCGTCGAGGCGGGCGGGGACCTGCTCCGCGCCACGGGCCTGCGCTGTGTCGGCGCCGGACTCGCCGTGCCGTCCGCCGTCGCCGAGCCGGAGGGCCTGGCGCTCAACCCCCTGCACCTGGCCTGGCCGGTGGGCGCCCCGGTACGCCGGATCTTCGCGGAGTGCGTGCGCGCGGCCGGTATCACCGGACCGGCGTTCGCGGGCAACGACGTGAACCTCGCCGCGCTCGCCGAGCACCGGCACGGCGCGGGACGCGGCGCCCGGGACCTGCTGTGCGTGGCCACCGGCCACCGCGGCGTCGGCGGCGCGCTGGTCCTGGACGGCCGCCTGCACACCGGCAGTTCGGGTCTGGCCCTGGAGGTCGGGCACCTCACCGTCAACCCCGAGGGCCGCCCCTGCCACTGCGGCAGCCGGGGCTGCCTCGACGTCGAGGCGGATCCCCTCGCCCTGCTCATCGAGGCCGGCCGCGAGCCCGGCCCCGAGGTGTCGCTGCTCCGGCAGGCCGAGGACCTGGTCCGCGACCACTACGCCGACCCGACCGTCCGCGGGGCCGCCGAAGCCCTGATCGACCGGCTCGGTCTCGGCCTGGCCGGACTGGTCAACATCCTCAACCCCGACCGCATCATCCTCGGCGGTCTGCACCGCACCCTGCTGAACGCCGACCCGGAGCGGCTGCGCGCGGTGGTCGCCGACCGCAGTCTGTGGGGACAGAGCGGCAGCGTGCCGATCCTGCCGTGCACGCTCAGCCACAACAGCCTCGTAGGGGCCGCGGAGTTGGCCTGGCAGCCGGTGCTGGACGACCCCCTGGCAGCCCTCCGGTAGTTCACCCGGTGGCCGCACTGCGGCGTCGAGTTCCTCGATGTCCGCCGGTCGAACCGGCTCCGCCACGCCCGATGTCGGCTTCGCCGATGAACCCGTCGCCCCGGCCTCCGCTCCGGCGCCGAGATCCTCGGCCTGCTCGGCGAAGCCGTGCGACGGGCCGGCCGCGTGCTCGTGCGCGCGGCGCCTCCGGCGGCGACTCGACGGGAAGCCTCACCGCCCGCTCGACTGGCGAC
>NZ_JBEYFC010000953.1:0-1699 GCF_040634175.1 Streptomyces sp. NPDC007162 | reverse complement strand
CAATGCCGCGTAGTTAAGCGCCGGGAGGTCGTGTCAAGCGGTTCGGGTGAAGTGGGGGTATGGGGGCGGGGCTCCGCGTAGGACAGGTGGTCTGCCAAGAACAGCCTGTCTCGGGGAGCCCCGTTGAGTGACGAGTCTGCCATCGTGTGTGCCCGGCGTGAGCGGGATCGGTTATTTGACCCAGGCCATCTGGGAGAGCTGACTCGATATGTGCCGGTGGAGCTGGTGGATGCGGTGCTGGCAGAGCACGGCGGGCTGCAGAAGCGGCTGCGGCTGCTGCCCTCGCGGGTCGGGGTCTATCTGCTGTTGGCGATGGGGCTGTTCGCGTCGGTGAGCGTGCCGGGGGTGTGGCGCAAGCTGTGTGCGAACCTGCCCGGCGGGCGGCGGGAGCCGTCGGAAAAGGCGCTCAGGGATCTGCGGCGCAGGATCGGGCCTGCGCCGTTGAAAGCCCTGTTCGAGGTGGTGGCAGGCCCCATGGGGTGGCCCACGGGGCCGGGGATGAGTTATGGCCGGTGGCGCTTGGTGGCCTTCGACGGCTGCTCGTCGATCAAGGTGCCCGACACCCAGGCCAACCGCACCTGGCTGGGCCTGATCAACCATGTCCGGGGCGGGAGGGCGGGATATCCCCTGCTGGGCCTGATGGCCCTGGTCGAGACCGGTACCCGCTCCCTGCTCGGAGCCCGCTTCGGCCGCATCCACCAGGGCGAGACCACTCAGGCACGTCGCCTGCTGCACCTGCTCACGCCGGACATGCTCTTGCTGGCCGACCGGGCCTTCGACGGCGCCGCCTTCCTCGCCGAGGTGCGAGCGACCGGAGCACAGTTCCTCGTGCGCATCAGCGCCGCCCGCCGCTGGCCGCAGCAGGCGGTGCTGGCCGACGGCAGCCGGCTGTGCCTCGCCGGGGCCCTGACCGTGCGGATGATCGACGCCGACCTGCACATCCGCCTCGCGGACGGGACCCGGCTGCAGGAGCACTACCAGCTGGCCACCACCCTGACCGACCCCGAGCAGCATCCTGGCGAGACGCTCGTCCGGCTCTACCACGAGCGCTGGGAAGCCGAGAGCACCTTCCTCGCCCTGCGGCACACCCTGCTGGGCGGGCGCGTCCTGCGTTCCGGCGACCCGGCCGGGATCGCCCAGGAGATGTGGGCCCTGCTCACC
The DNA here is from genome assembly GCF_040634175.1 of Streptomyces sp. NPDC007162. Classification (NCBI taxonomy): domain Bacteria; kingdom Bacillati; phylum Actinomycetota; class Actinomycetes; order Kitasatosporales; family Streptomycetaceae; genus Streptomyces; species Streptomyces sp. NPDC007162. The sequence continues at coordinate 538 of NZ_JBEYFC010000953.1, read as the reverse complement.
CTCTACCAGGTCCTGCGCATGGCGATGACCGATGCCACCGCACACCGCTGCCTCGACCCCGACCGGGCCGGGTTCACCATCGCTCTGAACACCGCCCGCGACCAGGTCGTCCTCGCCGTCCAGGGAGATGCGGCGGACCTCAAAGGCACGATCGGCCGGGCCGTCCTCGCCCACGTCCTGCCGCCCCGCCGTCCCAGAGTCAGCGCCCGCAAGGTCAAATCGCCCATCTCCCGCTACCACGCCAACACCAGCGGCCGCCCAGCCACCAGCACACCTATCAGCCACATGGACATCCGCCTGCAGGAACCACCCACCCGGCCACCGACACTGCCTCAGCGCATCCTCGCCCTCCTGCACACCGCCCCAGGACACCACTGGCACCGCAACGAGATAGCCCGCGCCCTCGACATCGAACGCACCGACTACCTACGCCAGCAACTCGCCGCCGGCATCCGCCACGGCTGGATCCGCAAGATCAAAGACGCCACCTACACCACGGCCTTGACAACACCCAACACCCCTTAACTACGCGGCATTG
>NZ_JBEYFC010000952.1:0-1716 GCF_040634175.1 Streptomyces sp. NPDC007162 | reverse complement strand
CGGCATGGCGTTGACGATGACGGTGCTCACCTGGCGGCAGCGGTTCGTCGCGCTGGGCGCCGCGATCAGTATCGACCTCGTGTTCTGGGCGGTCCCACCCGGTCCGCTCACAAAGTTACCCAAACCCCCTGAAACATAAGGACGTTGATGAGACGCAATTCCCTTACCGGCTTAGCCGCCGTGTTCGTTTCGGCTGCGAGTGTGGCCGCATCGTTGGTGGTCGCAGGTCCGGCCGGTGCTGTCTCCGGCCAGCCGATGATCACTCTGGACGCGCCGACTCCGGTAGCCCTGCCGGCCGCTCCTGCCACGGCAGACGTGAACTTCGACTTCCACACCAAGACCAAGAACCTCACGGTCTACGACGTCACGCTGACCGTGGACGCCCGGGGTCTGTCGAAGATCGCCAAGGTGGCGTTCTCGAGCAACTGCACCGCCCATGGCCTGGTCGCCACGTGCTCGGAGTCGTTCCAGTCGGGCTCCGACCCGAAGAACGGCCTCGGGTCCATGACCCAGCTCACCCTGACCGCCCTCAGAGGCAGCCGACTGGGCGCCACAGGCACATACAAGATCACCGGCCGGTCCGCGCACGCGCAGATCGTGGGCGGTATGGGATCGGTCACCGTGGGAGGGCCGTCCTTCGGCCTGAACCGCCTCGCCGATCACACCAACCTGAAGGTCGGCGCCAACCTTACGGAACCGGTGCGGTTCACCAACGTCGGCAACCGTCCGGCTCGCGGCGTGCAGACCGTCCTGGCCGCCTCACCCGGCCTGGAGTTCGCCGACCACTACTCCAACTGCCAGTACGGGTCCAACGGCCCCGTCCATTTCGCCAAGTGCTACCCCAAGGGTGCCATCAACATCGCAGAGACGGCCGCCCTGTCCGCGCCGGTGCGCCTGCACGTGAACTCCGCCGCCCTGTTCACCTACCTCGACGTCCTCACCGCGCCTCTGGGCCAGCCCGGCTGGCCGGACGGCCAGGGCATCACGTGGACGTGGGGTAAACACTCCGCGCCCGCGCTCAAACTGAAGGTGATCAAGGCAGGCCGGCACTCTTCGGCCCCGGTGGGATCCGTCTCCCTGCCGCAGACCGGAACCGTCACCGACTACGGGATCGCGTCCCTCAAGGCCCGCAACACCGCCGACTTCGCGGTCTCCGGCGCAAGTGCTCAAGCCGGTGCGGGCACGACCGCGACCTTCGGCTTCCACCTGGCCGCAAACGGTCCGGCGACCCTGTATGACCGCAGCGGAGGTGAGGGAGTGCCCACAGCCTGGGTGACGCTCCCGCCCGGCACCACCGCCGTCGGCCATTCGGCCAATTGCGCCCCGTGGCAGGAGGACAATCCGACCGCCACCGCCAAGGGACCCTACGTCTGCAGCGTGCCGAGCTACATCGTGCCCAAAGGACAGATCACCAACTTCGCCGTGACCCTGCGGGTCGATGACGTGGTCGCCCATGCCGCAGGCAGCGTCCAGCTGGTCTGGGGACCGGACCCGGCCGACTCCCACCGGCCCGACTTCGATCCGGACAGCCGCAACGACTCCGCCGCCCTCACCGTGAACTGATCACAGGGCCGAGCAAATAGCGGTCCCTCCACTCGGTCTCCGCCACGGCGCGCAGGCCGGTGCCGGGCAACGCCTGCCTGGCAGCATGCAGGCCGGCCGGCTCCTGGTGGTCCTGCACCACGAGACGGGCCAGGACCGCTACCGCAAGGCGGC
>NZ_JBEYFC010000951.1:0-1727 GCF_040634175.1 Streptomyces sp. NPDC007162 | reverse complement strand
GTTGACGAAGACGGCGCCGGCGTCGAGGTGCCGGACGAAGTACGACTCCTCCTCGGGATCGTTCGTCCACACGGACGAACTCAGTCCGAACGTGGTCTGGTTGGCGATCCGGACGGCGTCGGCGACGTCCTCGGCGCGGTAGAGCGAGGCGACCGGTCCGAAGGTCTCCTCGAACACGATCCGCATGTCATCGGTGAGGTTGGCGAGGACCGTCGGTGCGAAGAAGTAGCCAGGGCCGTCGATCGGGTGCCCGCCGGCCAGTACGGACGCGCCCTTGGACACGGCGTCGTCGACCAGCTCCGTCAGCTCGTCGCGGCCTCCCGCGGTCGCCACGGGACCCACGTCGACCGATTCGTCGAACGGGTCGCCGACCTTCAGCGCGGCCATCTTCTCCGCGAAGAGCCGCGCGAACTCGTCGTAGACGTCCCTGTGGGCGATGAAGCGCTTGCCGGCGATGCAGGACTGGCCGTTGTTGCTGATACGGGCCTTCACGGCCGTGGTGGCGGCTGCCTCGAGATTGGCACTGGGCAGAACGATGAACGGGTCGGAGCCGCCGAGTTCGAGTACGGACTTCTTCACCTCGGCCGCGGCGGCGGACGCCACCGCCCGGCCGGCCGGCTCGGACCCGGTGAGCGTGACGGCCTTGACGCGCGGATCCTTGATGACCTCGCCGACCACGGCCGTGCCGACTAGCAGCGTGTGGAAGGCACCCTGGGGGAAGCCCCCGCGTGCGAAGAGGGTGTCGAGATACAGCGCTGACTGGGGCACGTTCGAGGCGTGCTTGAGGATTCCCGTGTTGCCGGCCATGAGCGCGGGGGCGGCGAAGCGGATGACCTGCCACAGCGGGTAGTTCCACGGCATCACCGCGAGCACGACGCCGAGCGGTTCGTACCGGGCGTAGGCCCGGGACGCCCCGACCTGGGCAGGGTCCTCCAGCGGCTCGTCGGCGAGGAACCTCTCGGCGTTGTCGGCGTAGAAGCGCATGCCCTTCGCGGACTTGAGGACCTCGGCGCGGGCCTGCGCGATCGGCTTGCCCATCTCCGTGACAAGGATCTTCGCGAGTTCCTCGACCTCGCTCTCCAGCAGGTCGGCCGACGCGCGCATCCAGGTCGCGCGCTGCTCATACGTGGTCGTTCCGAGCGCCTCGAACGCGGCTTGAGCCGCGGCGAGCTTGCGCTCCACATTGGCCGGTTCGTCGGGCACGAACTCCTTGACTGTCTCGCCTGTCGCGGGGTTGACGGTGGCTATCGCCATGGGGAAGCTCTCTTTCAGGATCAGCAAGGCACATCGGAATCGGGAGGTCACACCAGGTCGAAGACCTCGGGGTGCCTGGCAAGCTCCAGACGCGTGCGCCGGATGTGTCCGGCCAGCAGCCGCTCGGCCCCTTCGGCGTCCCGCCGGTGCAGGGCCGCGACGATGAGATGGTGCTCGTAGTGGACGCTGTGGTCGCCGTCGGCCCGGAACATGCGTGTGTAGACGCGGCGGTAGGGCTGGGTGCGGTTCCACAGCCGCACCGTCATTTCCTGCAGCATCGTCGTCTCGGCGATCGCGTAGCTCGCCAGGTGAAACTCCCGGTCGAGTTGCAGGAACCGTTCGACGTCGTCGGTGTGCTCCATCGCCGTTGCGAGGAGCTAGGCCTTGCGCAGCACCAGCGAGATCGGCGGCACCGTCGCGTTGCAGTACGCATACAGGAGCTTGGCGCCGTGGCGGATGATGCCGCCGTGCTC
>NZ_JBEYFC010000950.1:0-1764 GCF_040634175.1 Streptomyces sp. NPDC007162 | reverse complement strand
GAAGGCCGCCTGACTCCGAGCAACAACTGACCATCAACAACCAAGATCAGCCGTTAAATTGACACACCCGGCCGGAGAAGCTGCGGCTTCGTTGGGCGGTCACGCGACGGCGACTCTCCCCCCGGTGGATACCGCCAGGGCTGGCCGCGTTCGGCGACCTGGGTGTCGACGTCGGCAGGGGCAGGCGGGGTAGCCGACGCCAGCCGCGCACAGGCGTTCGGTGCGGGGCTCTGCGGGGTGAGTTCGACTTACAGTCAGCTGGCTCGGTGCTGGCGGGTGAACTGCTTGTTCCCGTCGAGGGAGTGCATCTGCACGTCGACGGCGGATCTTCGAGCGGGGCGAACTCGCCCATGCTCGCGTGTCAGTGGCCAGGGGCTCGGAGAGAGTTCACCTCGCGGAGGAGATGGCTAGAAGTAGGCGAGGAGCAGCTACAGGGCTTGTCGCCAGCCGCTCACCGATAGAGGGTCCAAGCCGTTCGTGCCGTGGCCGGCGAAGGACAGCCGGTAACGCGGGCCGCGAGGCCGTCCGCTGATGTCGGTCACGAGTGGGCGAGAAGTCAACTTGCTGTCAGCTCGTCCAGGTCAGGTTGAGCTCCGGTTCGGACGAAGCCATCCGGCAGTGATCGGGTCCTGCCGTTGTGCCGGGATCAATGGGACGGTTGCGCAATGCCGTCCCGGACGGGGGTCTGACTCATGAGATCTGCGACCGAAGTGTCCAGTCACAGGCTTGTCGACCGTCGTTGCGGGATGGTGTTTGCAGCCACCGAGCCACAGGGCGTGTCTCAATAGGGGCCTTGCCGAGTTTCCGGCGCCATCACGGTTCAGACCGCCTGGGCAGGCCGGTGCCATCCGCCCAGCACGTCACCACACGGGAGGCCAACCACCATGACGACCAGACAGCACAGCACCTCCTCTCGAGCACGGATCCTCCCGTTCGGCGCGAGGTCGTCCTGGGCGTGGACACGCACGGTGAGGTGCATGTCGCCGCCGTGGTCTCCCCGCTCGGGAAGATCTTGGGGACCGAGTCCTTTCCGGCGACGGCGGCTGGCTACCGGCAGCTGCTCGTGTGGGCCCGTAAGCGGGGGACGGTGCGCCGGGTCGATGTGGAGGGCACCGGTACCTTCGGCGCGGGCCTGTCCCGCTACCTGCTTGCTCAGCTCGTCGCTGTTCCGCACCTGCGCGACCCTCAGCCCACCCGATGGTGGGGGAGACGAGGACGCGGTGGCCCAGGCCACCCACATGACGTGGCGCATGCTCGCCGAGCGTATTGAGCAGCTCACCGCTCAGATCGACGAGCTGAACCAGCGCCTGACCCGGCTCGTCGAGCGCCACGCCCCACAGTTGCTTGAACGGGTGGGCATTGGTCCGGACAGCGCCGTCACTCTCCTGATCACCATGGGGGACAACCCTGACCGGCTGAACACCGAGGCGTCCTTTGCTGCCCTTTGCGGAGTCAGCCCCGTCGAGTACTCCTCGGGCCGGCGGAGCACGCGTCGGCTCAACCACGGCGGCGATCGGCACGCCAACGCCGCCCTGCACCGCATCGTCTTCACCCGCCTGCGCCACGACCCGCGCACCCAGGCGTACTACGAACGCCGCACCCAGGAGGGCAAGACCCGACGCGAGATCATTCGATGTCTCAAGCGATATGCCGCCCGCGAGGTGTTCAACCTGGTCAGGCCGGCCTCCCTCGCCCCCGCGTTATAGGGGCGTCCGTGAGACGTGAGAGGGTCTGGGGCGTGAGTGAGACACCCCCGAACACCCT
>NZ_JBEYFC010000949.1:0-1766 GCF_040634175.1 Streptomyces sp. NPDC007162 | reverse complement strand
GATGTAGCCGGTGAAGCGGTAGTGGCGGATGTACTTGGCGGGGTAGTTGAAGGACTGGAGGGAGTAGCCCGCGCCGCTGTTGCCCACTACGTCCAGAAGGACAAGATCATGGCGAGCGCGCTCGACGGCACTCCCGTCGTGGCGCTGTGCGGCAAGGTGTGGGTGCCGGGCCGCGACCCGAAGAAGTACCCCGTGTGCCCCATGTGCAAGGAGATCTACGAGTCCATGAGCGGCGGCGGCGACAACGAGGGCAAGGACAAGTAGCGCCCACCCGCCTTCCAGCTCGGCTCTCTGAGGCCCCGAGCACGCTCCGGCGCGCTTCGGGGCCTTTGCCGTGCCCGCGCGTCGCGCGGGACGCGTCGATCGGTCACAGAGTGGTCCAGACCTCTTGCCGCCGGGTTCGTGTTGTCCCTAACCTCCGTCGTGGTGTTGTGCGCAGCAAAACAGCTATTGCGCATGCTGCAACGCTGTTCGTCGCGCGCAGGGGAGGAGCTGTGGCCGTGGTGAATTTTCTGTGCGCGGGTTCGTACGGCGGTCGCGGCGGGGGCGGCCGGGGTGGAGGCGCCGGCGGAACTCCGCCGGGCGGCTGTTCGGGCAGTGGGAATTCGGCCGCCGCCTCGTCGACGGCCTTGTCGCCGCGGTCGGTGCGGTGATCGTCCCGGGGCTCCTCGCCTTTCCCGTGGCGACCGCCGTGCCGCGATTCCGGTTCAGCTCCCCGACCGCTTCCCGATCATGTTTTTCGGTGACCCGCGAGAAGGGGTGCGCGCTTTCTCCGGCAGATCCTTTCCCTCTTCGCCGCGTGATGACGATTCCGGTGCCGGAGTTCTTCGTACTCGTACAGCGACGCCCGGTCCCGGGACCGGGCGGAGCGGTTAAGGACTGACATGGTGGACGTGATTCCCGAGCCCCGTGACGCGGTTACCCACGGGGACGGTTTCTTCGAACTGGACGCGGGGACCACGCTGGCGGCGGGCCAGGGCACCGCGCTCACCGAACGCTGGCTGCGCGGCACCCTTGGGGCGGCCACCGGCCTGCCGCTGCCGCCCGGCGCGCACACGGACGACAACGTCGTACGGCTGTCCGTCGACCCCTCGGTCACCGAGGACCTCGGCGCGGAGGGCTACCGCCTCACGGTCACGCCCACCGGCGTGGACCTGGCGGGCGGCGGCCCCGCCGGACTCTTCTGGGGCGCCCAGACGCTGCGTCAGCTGCTCGGCCCCGACGCCTTCCGGCGCGCCCCGCTGCCCGGCGGTTCCCGGCGGCTGCCGCTGTGCCGGATCGAGGACGCCCCGCGATTCCGGTGGCGCGGCCTGATGCTCGACGTGGCCCGGCACTTCATGCCGAAGGAAGGCGTCCTGCGCTATCTGGACCTGATGGCGGCGCACAAACTCAACGTCTTCCACTTCCATCTGACGGACGACCAGGGCTGGCGCATCCGGATCGAGCGGTACCCCCGGCTCACCGAGGTCGGCTCCTGGCGGCCCCGCACCAAATTCGGCCACCGCGCCTCACCGCTGTGGGAGGAGAAGCCGCACGGCGGCCACTACACCCAGGACGACATCCGGGAGATCGTCGCCTACGCGGCCGCACGGCATATCACGGTCGTCCCCGAAATCGACGTACCGGGCCACTCGCAGGCGGCCGTCGCCGCGTATCCGGAACTCGGCAACACCGACGTCATCGACACCACCTCCCTGACCGTCTGGGACACCTGGGGGATCTCTCCGAACGTACTCGCCCCCACTGACAACACCCTGCGCTTCTAC
>NZ_JBEYFC010000948.1:0-1796 GCF_040634175.1 Streptomyces sp. NPDC007162 | reverse complement strand
GTGCGAACGGCAGCGGGTGGTGGACGCGCTGCGCGCCCAGGCAGCCCGTCCGGACCGAGGGGGGCGAGATCCACGCCACCGTCCTCGGCCGGAGCGAGAGCCCACCGGTCGGTCATGCCGAGAGTGTGGCAGGCGGCACTGACAATGGCCTTGACCTGCGGTTCCGATGGTCCGCGGCGCACTATCAGCCCGTTTCGTCCCCTTCCTGCCCGGCCGCGTCCGTGGCCTCCGCCGCTCCGTCGCGCTGCTCCACCAGCAGGGCCAGCGCCTTGGCGATGTACGCCTCGGTCGCCGGCTTGGTGATGCCCAGGCCGCTGAGGACGCCTTCGCCGTTCTCGTGTTCCAGGAGGGCCAGCAGCAGGTGTTCGGTGCCGATGTAGTTGTGGCCGAGGCGGAGCGCCTCGCGGAAGGTGAGTTCGAGGGCCTTCTTGGCCTCCGGGCCGTACGGGACGAGGTCGGGGACCTCGTCGGCGGCCGGCGGGAGCGCGGCCGTCGCCGTCTGGCGGACGGTGTCCAGCAGGACGCCCTGCGCGAGGATCGCCTTGGCCGCCATGCCGTCCGGCTCGGCCAGCAGGCCGAGGACCAGGTGTTCGGGACGGCCCTCCGGGTTGCGGGCCGCGAGTGCCTCGTTGTGCGCCGCCATGACCACGTTCCGCGCGCGCGGGGTGTAGCGGTTGAAGCCCTGGTTGGGGTCGAGCTCGGCCGACTCCTTGGATACGAAGCGCTTCTGGGCCGCCTGCCGGGTCACGCCCATGCTCTTGCCGATCTCGGTCCAGGACGCGCCCGAGCGCCGTGCCTGGTCGACGAAGTGGCCGATCAGGTGGTCGGCCACGTCGCCCAGGTGGTCGGCGGCGATCACCGCGTCCTGGAGCTGGTCGAGGGGTTCCGGGTGGACTTTCTTGATCGCCGCGATGAGGTCGTCGAGGCGTACGGATGCCGTGATGTTCGGGTTGGTCGCCATGTGTCAACCGTAAGTTGACACCTTGCAGGTGTCAACCCGGAGTTGACATCTCTTCGGTCGGGAAAGGTGCGGGCCGTCGTTGTCCACAGGGTGTGGACGGCCACCGCGCACCGTCCGAGCCGCATGGCACGATCGACACGTGACCAGCAGCGAGCCCAGCACCGTCGACCGAGCCTTCCGGACCGCCCTGTACGACGGCACCGACTCCGGCCTCGACACGGGCGCGTCCCTCCTCGCGGCCGACTCCGCCGCGGACGCGGAACTCGAGCGCCGGGGCCGGGAGTTCGTCGCGGCGGCCTGGCGGCGCGGCTGGCAGCCCGCCGACGTCGTACGACTGGTACGGCGCGAGCTGGACGACCCGCACGTCCGCCTCGCCGCCGGGCTGATCAGGGCGCAGGTGCCGGACGACCGCCCGCGCGGCCACCGCTGGAAGGCCCAGCTCGACGCGCTGCCCGACGGCACCGAGCGCGTGGGCGACCGCTTCTCGCACGCCACCGCCGTCCTGGAGCTGTACCGGCTGCTGCTGCGGCTGCCCGCCCTGGAGCCGCTCGACGAGCCGGGCTCCCGCGCGGACCCGCACCGGCCGGAGTCCCGCATGCTCACCCGGATCCGGGCGCTGCTCGCCAAGGCCGAGGCGACCGGCTACCCGGAGGAGGCCGAGGCGCTCAGCGCCAAGGCGCAGGAGCTGATGGCCCGGCACAGCGTCGACGAGGCGCTGCTCGCCGCGGGGGCACCCGCACCAGGAGGGTGTTCGCGGGGGTGGCGTTGACGGCGACCTTGCCCGTGGAGGTCTTGATGAAGTCGGCGCCCGCCAGCATGCCGAGCCAGGAGGCCC
>NZ_JBEYFC010000947.1:0-1798 GCF_040634175.1 Streptomyces sp. NPDC007162 | reverse complement strand
CTCGGCCTGCAGACCGAGTACTCGCTGTGGTCCCGCGACCCGGAGGACGGGGTCCTCCCGACCTGCCGGGAGCTGGGCATCGGGTTCGTCCCGTACTCGCCGCTGGGCCGCGGTTTCCTCGCCGGCCGGTTCTCCTCCCCCGACGAGCTCGACGCGAACGACTTCCGGCGCAACGGCCCCCGCTTCACCGGTGACAACCTGGACGCCAACCTGCGGCTCGCCGCCAAGGTGAAGGAGATCGCCGCCGAGAAGGAGGTCACCCCGGCGCAGCTGGCCCTCGCCTGGGTGCTGGCCCAGGGCGACGGCATCGTCCCGATCCCCGGCACCAAGCGCCGCAGCTACCTGGAGCAGAACGCGGGCGCCGTGGACGTCGAGCTGACCAAGGACGACCTGGCCCGGATCGACGCCGAGGTACCGAAGGCCGCGGGCGAGCGCTACGACGAGTCCGGCATGCGCTCCGTGAACCTCTAGGGCCTGGTGCGCCCGGTCGGCTCGCGGTGGCCGGGCGCCTGGCGGTGCCGCACGCTGGTAGGCATGGGGAGCCGGTGGAGGGTCGCGGTGCCGCGACAGGCGTGGCAGTCCACGCACGCCCTGCTGCTGCTCCCGATCGCGCTCATCGTGGTGATCATGGTGGCGGACCTTCGTACGCCCGAGGACATCCATCTGGGCCCCGCCCTGGTCATGGCCCCCGCGCTCACCCCGTCCTTCGCAGGCCCCCGGTCGACCGCGCTGGTCGGAGCGCTCGCGGTGGCCGCCCAGATCGTGATCGCCGCCTTCCACGGCGGGCTGGGCACCGCCAACCACATCGTGCAGATCGTCACCCTGGTGCTGCTCTCGGCCATCGTGGTGGTCTACAGCGCGGTCCGGGAGCGCCGGCGGGCCCAGCTGGCCCAGGTGCGGACGGTCGCCGAGGCCGCGCAGCACGTGCTGATGTGGCCGCTGCCCGAGTACATCGGACCGCTGCGGATCGCCTCGCTGTACCTGGCCGCCGAGGACGAGGCGCAGATCGGCGGTGATCTGTACGCGGCCACCAGCTGCAACGGCGCGGTCCGGGTGCTGATCGGGGATGTCCGGGGCAAGGGGCTGTCCGCGATCGGCGAGGCGGCGCTGCTGCTGGGCGCCTTCCGGGAGTCCTCTTACCGCCATGTCACCCTGCAGGAGCTGGCGACGTCCCTGGAGCAGAGCGTGCAGCGCTACACCGCGGAGCTGGACACCCCGGAGGAGACGGGCGAGCGGTTCGTCACCGCGTTGCTGGTCGAGATCCCCGACGAGGACCCGCTCACCCGGATGACCAGTGCCGGCCATCCGCCGCCCCTGCTGCTCAGCCCGGGGCACGTCGTCACCGTGCCGAGCCTGCACCCGTCGCCGCCCCTGGGCGTGCCCTGCGCGGACGGCCCCGAGCGCACCTTGGACGTCTTCTCCTTCGAGCCGGGCGACACCCTGCTGCTGTACACCGACGGCGTCATCGAGGCACGGGACGGGCAGGGCCGCTTCTACCCGCTCGCGGAGCGGGTCGCGCAGTGGACCGACGCCGCTCCCGAGTCGTTGATGCACCACATCCGCCGCGATCTGCTGGCCCACGCGGGAGGCCGCCTCGGTGACGACGCGGCCCTGATCGCCCTGCACCGCACCGCGGCCGTGCACCGCCGCCGCCATCACGGCGTCCTCGGACACGGCTCGGCCCGGTCCTGACGTCGATCCGGGCCGGAGGGATGTCACAACCGCTCTGTCGCGAGCCGGGTGGCCGTGCCGGGACCGGGAAGGTGAGCCCGGTCCCGGCACGGGGTCCGGGTCAGGG
>NZ_JBEYFC010000945.1:0-1823 GCF_040634175.1 Streptomyces sp. NPDC007162 | reverse complement strand
ATCGGCTGCTCCAGGGGGTCGTGCGACGGCTCGCCCGCCACATCGGCGCCCATGACGACGACCGAGGTGTCCCGGGGCAGTGCGGTCAGCACAGGGTCGGTGGCGAAGAGGAAGTCGACGAGCCGGGCGTAGTCGAAGGCCTTGCCGGTGTCGTCCCGCATGGTGAGTTCGGCGGTCCTGCCGTCACCGCGGACACTGACGATGTACGCCTTGTCGAACGGCAACGGCTGCGGGGCGCTCTCCGCCAGCACCTCGGCGCTGCCGGGATCGTCCGCTCGCGGCGCCCGTCGCACCTGGGTGAACGCCTTGGCCGAGGGCAGCAGACTGTAGGTGTCCTGCCGGTCGTCCCAGGACGGGCGGGAGGACACGCCCACGATCTTCGCGTCCGGTCCCGGGTGTTGCGCCATACGGAACTCGCCCAGTGCCACCCGCTCGCCGTCCGCTGCCCTGAGATGCGGTGTCCAGTGCTCTCGGGCGTAGGCACTCGGCGGATCCTGGGCGAGCACGGTGAGGGCACCACGAGCCGCCTCGATGGCCGGCAGGGTCCGCTCGCGCTGGTCGCCGGGGAGGTCGGCGAGACGAGCGGATGCCCGGTCGACGAGTTCCCGCAGACGCTCGTGTGCGGCGGGGCGCAGCGCCACTCCCACCGCGAACATCCCCACCGCGGCCGCGAGTTCGCTGCCCTCCGTGAAGCTGACCAACCGCCCGATGTGGGGCAGCCCGTGCACCGCCATCGTCATGAACGGCGCCAGGCCCCGTACAGCCGGGTGGTTCAGGATGCGCGACATGGACTCACGCAGCACGTCCTCGGGGAGCGGAGCGGGGAAGGTCAGCGCTTTCCGGTAGGCACCTTGGCTCAGCTCCGCCCACTCGGCGACGGTCTGCCGTATCTCCTCAGGGCTGAGGTAACGCTGACTGATCATCCAGTGCCGCACCTCCGACAGCAGAAGCGGTACCTGGAGGAGGCCGTCGGCGGTGTCCAGTTCCAGGTGGTCCTCCATGCCGACGGTCTGCGACTGGCTGATGATCTTCCCCGTGGATGTGCGCCCGGTGAGCACGGCCGTCAGGTGCTCCACAGCGGAGGGAGCATCGCCGACTTCGACAGTGAGCATGCCGGGGTCGAGCGCCGGCGGTTCCTCGTTGAACTGCCTGCTGGTTTCCATGCTCTCCAGCAAGCCGGTGACGACGATCGCGCTGATCCGGTCGTGCTGCTCGTTGAGGAATCGCCGAGTGCGGGGCCGCAACGCCGGCAAGATGCGGTCGAACGGGTGGCGGGACGCCACCGGCAGCCAGTTCTTGATGATCGATACGGGCAGCATCGCGGCGTTCGGCCTTGCCGCGACATGGTTGAAGGCATCCCAGGCGTATCCCCAGACATCGTCGACCTCCGGAATGGCGGCCAGGAACGGCAGGGAGTCCTGCGGCACGCCGGGCACACCGAGTTCGTCGCGCACGAACTCCGCGGCGATCGCCTGCCCGACTGCTTCGCTCTTGACGTAAAGTTCCCAGACATCCGGAAAGGGAGCCATCTTCCCTGCGGCGGCGTTCAACCGCATTCTCAGTCCGAGGGCGGGGACGCCCGGAGTGGGCTGGGTGTATGCGCGGTGGTTGGGGCCCTCGACGCTCGGCAGGATGGTGGCCTTCCGCCCGAACTCGGTGGGCTGCCAGCCTTCCGGCAGGAGGTCGGCCAGCCGCACCGGGGCGTTCCGTTCCGAAGTGATGCCGAGCGCCAGAACTCCGCGCCGTTCTCGATCTTCGCCTACGGTGACGTGAGCAAGGGCCACAACACCGTCGAACTCTCCGTCCCGGGCGTGCTGTCCTTC
>NZ_JBEYFC010000944.1:0-1829 GCF_040634175.1 Streptomyces sp. NPDC007162 | reverse complement strand
ATCCCGACGTACGGCTGGTGACCAGGGGCGGCAGCGTGGCCTACGACGCGCTGTTGCAGTCGCGCGAGGCGGGCGGCACCTGGGTGCTGGCGTTCGGCATGCCGCGGCACGCGCAGGAGACGCTCACCGCGATCCGGGTGGCGCGCACCGCGGGGCTGCGGGTCGCGCTGGTGACCGACCTGGCGCTCGGCGCGCTGGCCGACGAGGCCGACGTCACCTTCAGCACCGGTATCGGCTCCCGCCTGGTGTTCGACACCTACGCGGTGCCCGGCCTGATGGCCGCGGCGCTGCTCCAGGCCATGACCGACGCCGACCCCGAGCGTACCCAGGCGCGCCTGGAGGAGTACGAGCAGGTCGCCGAGGAGCATCAGTTCTTCCTCAAGGACTGAGTTCTCCCCCTATCCCGTCACATGACACGCCAAGGGGACTATTCACGGCATTTCGCGCATGAATGTTTTCATACGTCTTGCAAACCGGATCGCATATATAAATACTGCTCACGGATCACCCGGCACCCTCCGGGCACGTTCCGCACCGAGGACGCACCGCTCGCACCCGCCCCGAGAAAGCCGACGGACCGCCCATGCGCACGCAGCACCATCCGCAGCGCCGGCGGCCGGCGGCCGGGGCCCTCGCACGGACATCCCAAGCCGCCGTCTCCTACCCGCGTCGGCGCCCGGGGTGTTCGAACGGGCATCGCCTGCGCGATTCGCCCGCGGCGGCTCCGGTCATCCCCTAGGCCGGAGCCGCCGAGAACTCCGTCGAAGACCCCCCACGACGACGCCGCACACCCGGAAGCGATGACCATGACTCTGACGACGACCACGCGCATCAGCCCCGACTGGCCCTGCCAGGTCAAGGCGCCGGGCAGCTACGACTGGGAGCGCTCCGCCGCCAAGTGGCTGCGGGAACTGGTCCCGGCGCGCTACGCCAGCTACCCGGCCCTGATCCGCCACCCCGTGCTGCTCGCCCGGCACGCGCAGATCCAGGTCCAGCACGAGGTCCGGGTGGCGCGCACCGCGCTGCAGACGGCCCGGGCCGAACTGCCCCTGCTGGGCCTGCCCGAGTCGGTCATCGAGCACACCATCAAGCTGTACGCGGCGGAGGTCATGCAGCTCCAGCACATCGCGCGCAGCGTGCGGGCGGTGACCGAGGCACTGGTCGGACACAGCACGGGCCGCTGAGCATTTCGGTCCAGGGATGTGCATGTGCTTCACGGTTCCCTCACGGGTGTGATCGTAGGTACCGTCCTGTGCGATGCTCGACCCGTGACGAGCAAGCACGCCCCTGCCGTGGACACCGGTGCCGTCGCCGAGCTGGCGGCTCTGGTCAAGGTGGTGTCCAGGCAACGCGCCGAGCTGGACCGGTTGCGGGACTCGGTGGCCACCTCAGCCGTACTGGAGCGGGCCAAGGGCGCGCTGATGGCCACCACGGGCTGCTCCCCCGACGCCGCCCACGAGGCGCTGGTCCAGCGGGCCGAGGCCGGCCACCGCACGCTGCTCGAGGAGTGCTGGCTCACCCTCGGCGCCCTGGTGCCCACCCTGCCCACCGCGCTGGTTTCCGCCCCCGAACCGCCCGCCCCGGCCCCCCGGGAGCCGCTCGCCGGGCACGGCACCGCGGAGACGCTCGGCCGCATCGGCAAGGACCTCGTGCGCGTCGGTTCCCCGCAGGAGCTGGCCGGGACGCTGCTCGGACACCTGGCGCCGGGGCTCGGCGCCGACGCGGTGCTGCTGTACCGGCGACTGCCGACCCGGACCGTGACCAGGTTCGGGTTGACCCGCCCGGCGGTGAAGTTCAGGTTGGAGGCGGTCGGGCGACCGGTGCCGTCC
>NZ_JBEYFC010000943.1:0-1841 GCF_040634175.1 Streptomyces sp. NPDC007162 | reverse complement strand
GGCAGGTCCGCGAACGCGCCCTCGACGCCTACGCCCACCAGGAGCTGCCCTTCGAGCGGCTGGTCGAGGAGCTGGCACCGGAGCGGGACCCGTCCCGTACGCCGCTGTTCTCCTCCATGCTGCTGTGGCAGGACGCGGCCGGTTCCCCGGCGCCGACGCCGATGGGCCCGCTGACGGCCGAGCGGCTGCCGGTCGGCGAGAGCAGCGCCAAGTTCGACCTCACCGTGGGGCTCGCCGAGCAGCCGGACGGCTCGCTGTCCGGCGGCGTCAACTACGCCTCGGCGCTGTTCGACCCGGCGACGGCCGAACGGTTCGCCGCGCAGTTCGCCCGCCTGCTGGAGAGCGCGGTCGCCTCGCCCGGCACCCCGGTGGACGAACTGGAGATCCTGCCCGCGGCGGAGCGCGACCGCCAGCTCGTCGACTGGAACGCGACCGGCCGGCCCTACCCGGCCGGCACCCTCACACAGCTGTTCGAGGCCCAGGCCGCCCGCACCCCCGACGCCGAGGCGGTGCGCTACGAGGGCGCCGGCCTCGGCTACCGGGACCTGGACGAGCGGGCCGGCCTGCTCGCCCAGCACCTGCGCACCCTCGGCGTCGGACCCGAGTCCGTGGTCGGCGTCTGCCTGCACCGGGGCACCGACCTCGTGGTGGCGCTGCTGGCGGTGCTCAAGGCCGGCGGCGCCTACCTGCCGCTCGACCCGGACTACCCGGCCGACCGGCTCGCCTTCATGCTGGAGGACTCCGGCGCCCGCGCCGTGATCACCGACCCCGGACTCGCCTCCCTGGTGCGCGACCGCGCGCCGTACCTGGTCGACATCACCGCCGACATCCCCCGCGCCCGCGCCCACCCCCCGGCCGTCGCGCCGTCCCCCGAGCACCCGGTGTACCTGATCTACACGTCGGGCTCCACCGGCCGCCCCAAGGGCGTGCTGGTCGAGCACCGGGCCATCGTCAACCGGCTTCACTGGATGCAGGAGGCCTACGGTCTCGGCGCCGACGACCGGGTGCTGCAGAAGACGCCCTACAGTTTCGACGTCTCGGTGTGGGAGTTCTTCTGGCCGCTGATCACCGGCGCCACCCTGGTGCTCGCCCGCCCCGGCGGCCACCGCGACCCGGCCTACCTGGCCGGGCTGATCGGCACCGAGGCGGTCACCACCGTCCACTTCGT
This sequence comes from Streptomyces sp. NPDC007162, assembly GCF_040634175.1. Classification (NCBI taxonomy): domain Bacteria; kingdom Bacillati; phylum Actinomycetota; class Actinomycetes; order Kitasatosporales; family Streptomycetaceae; genus Streptomyces; species Streptomyces sp. NPDC007162. Next base: position 673 of record NZ_JBEYFC010000943.1, on the reverse strand, counting down.
GCCGTCGATGCTGCGGGCCTTCCTCGCCGGGCCGCTGCCGGCCCTGCCCTCGCTGCTGCGCATGGTGTGCAGCGGCGAGGCGCTCCCCGCCGACCTGGTCACCGCCGTGCACGAGCGGATCGGCTGCGAGCTGCACAACCTGTACGGACCGACCGAGGCCGCCGTGGACGTCACCGCGACCCGGTGCGAGCCGGGCCTCCCCGTCACCATCGGCCGCCCGATCGCCAACACCCGCACCTACATCCTGGACGACGCCCTGCGGCCGGTGCCGATCGGCGTGCCGGGCGAACTCCTGCTCGGCGGCGTCCAGCTGGCCCGCGGCTACCTGAACCGTCCGGCGCTCACCGCCGACCGCTTCGTGCCCGACCCCTTCGCCACCGAGCCCGGCGGCCGGCTGTACCGCACCGGCGACCTGGCCCGGTACCGCGCGGACGGCGCCATCGAGTACCTGGGTCGGCTCGACCACCAGGTGAAGATCCGTGGCCAGCGGGTCGAACTCGGCGAGATCGAGGCGGTGCTGGCCGAGGTACCCGGCGTCGCGGCCGCGGCCGTCGCCGTGCACGACGAGCAACTCGTGGGATACCTGGTGCCGCCCTCGGCGAGCAGGAGGCCCAGGGAGGCGTCCGTGAGGAGGGTGGCCTCGGTTCGCGAACGGTGCTCGGACAGGCCCAGC
>NZ_JBEYFC010000942.1:0-1847 GCF_040634175.1 Streptomyces sp. NPDC007162 | reverse complement strand
CCCGGGTGGCCTTACTCCTTCATTGCCGCTCTGGAGCCGGGGCGGACGTCGTGGACTGCTGTGCTGGACGTGGTCCGGCTGCGTCCGTGGGACGACTCGATCGCCGTCACCGCGGCCCAGGTCCGAGAGGTGTTCCAGCGGCTGTATGTGGCAGGCCAGTGGCGGATCGGTGACCCGGCCGTCCTGGTCGTCGTCGATGCCGGTTACGACGTGACCCGCCTGGCTTTCCTGCTCGCGGATCTGCCCGTTGAGCTGCTGGGCCGGATGCGTTCGGACCGTGTCCTGTACTTCCCGCCCCCGCCGCAGCCGGCGGGCAAAGTCGGGCGCAAGCCCAAGCGCGGGGCGGAGTTCGCGTTCGAGGTCGCGGCCACTCAGCCGGTCCCGTCCGTGACCACGGTGACCGACACTACCCACTACGGGAAGGCCGTCGCCACTGCCTGGGACCGCCTGCACCCGCTGCTGGTCCGGCGCTCGGGCTGGGCCGACCACCCCGAAGGAGACCTGCCGGTTATCGAGGGTACCGTCATCCGTCTCCAGGTCGACCGCCTCCGCGGCGACCGCAGCCCCAGGCCTATCTGGCTGTGGTGGTCGGCCACCGACGCTACTGCCGGGGATGTGGACCGGCTCTGGCAGGCGTTCCTGCGCAGGTTCGATCTTGAGCACACCTTCAGGATGTTCAAGCAGACGCTGGGCTGGACCGCTCCCAAGCTCCGTGAACCGGCCGCCGCCGACCGATGGACCTGGCTCGTGATTGCCGCCCACACTCAGCTCCGCCTTGCCCGGCCCCTCGCAGAAGACCTCCGCAAGCCCTGGGAGCGGCCCGCACGCCAGGGGCGCCTCACACCCGCACGTGTCCCCCGAGGATTTCGCCGCCTCCACGGAAAACCCCCTCAGCCGGCCAGTGCACCGAAACCCACAACCGCAGGCCCCGGGCGGCCAACCGGCATGACGAACAAGCACCGTGCACGCGAGCACCCCGTCGGCAAACAGGACAAACCAAACCTCACGGCAGCCACCACAAGCAGCGCAGCTGCATAAACGCCAAGCTAAGGTGAGGCCCGTGGCTGGGTCCGCATGATGGCATGTCAGAAGTCGATATAGGGTTCTCCTTCAAAGGGGGAGCGGTTGGTCCTGATGGAGTGAACGACTACCTCCGCCACGGGGCGGCCGTCCTGGTCTGTGGGGACGTGGGCGATGGCGTCGACGACGTCTTGTCCCTGAGTTACTTCGCCGATGATCGTGTGCAGTCCGTTGAGGTCCGGCGCTGGCCGGGTCGTGATGAGGAACTGCGAGCCGATGGCATCTGGTTCGGTGGCAGTCAAGGCCAGCATGTAAGGCCGCTCGAACGTCAGATCGGGATGGACTTCATTCGGGCGCGAGAACCCTGGGTCGCCGGTCCCGTCACCCTTCCGGTCTCCGCCTTGGATCATGAGTCCGTCGATCACGCGGTGGATGATTGTCTCGTCGTAGATCGAGCCGATGCCGATGGTGCCAGTCCGTGGGTCTACCCACCTCCCGGTGCCCGACGCGAGAGTGTGGAACTGGATGACGGGCTCCCTTACTTCTTCCAGGAACAGCTTCACGAGGATCTGCCCCAGCGACGTGCTAATCGTCGCGGTGAATTCTTGCTGCATGTGATCCGTCCTGTGCTGCGACTTGCGATGAAAGCGGCCTCATCGCATCGAAGCAGGCTATTTACCCTCACCGGCTTAAAGACACGGCGCCGACACGGCCGTCCGTGTCGGTGATGAGTACGGACACTCCGGTCCACAGAGTGGTCCGGGAGGCTCTCTACGCGGCCGCCGACATCGCGGTGCTGTGCGCTGCGGTGTCGTTGGGTGGCGGAG
>NZ_JBEYFC010000941.1:0-1847 GCF_040634175.1 Streptomyces sp. NPDC007162 | reverse complement strand
TGTCGGTGGCGAGTTCATCTCCCGCCACCACCCTCCGGACGAGGACCAGGTGATGGAGCACGTGCTGACGACGGGGGAACCGATCCTCGGCATGCACTACCGCGGGCGCGCCCCCGCCGACCCGGTCCGTGAGCACGTCTGGTCCTGCTCGTACCACCGGCTGGTGGACGCCCGGGGCGAACCGCTCGGGCTGTTCGAGGAGTCCCTGGACATCACCGACCGCTATCGCGCCCAGGAGCGGCTGTCGCTGCTCGTCCGGGCGGGCAAGCGGATCGGTGCCTCCCTCGACGTGCGCCGTACGGCGGCGGAGCTGGCGGACGTGGCGGTGCCGCAGCTCGCCGACGAGGTGCTGGTGGATCTGCCGCCCGCGGTCATCGAGGGACGGCAGCCGCCGACGGGTTCCGCGCCGGGGCACAGTCTGCTGCGGATGCACGGCCGGACCCCGGAGGAGTTCCGGACCAGCCCCGTCTCCTATCCGCCCACGTCACCGCAGGCCCAGAGCCTGGCCACCAGCCGCCCCGTCCTGGACGCCGGCCCGGCGGGGGACGGGTCCGCCGCCCGGCGGACCAGCCTCTTCGTCCCGCTGCTCGCCCGGGACGCCGTCCTCGGCCTCGCCACCTTCCGGCGCAGCAGCAACCCCGACCCCTTCGGGCCCGAGGAGCAGACCCTCGCGGTGGAGCTGGCCGAGCGGGCGGCCGTCGGCATCGACAACGCCCGCCGCTACACCAGCCAGCACGCGGCGGCCCTGGTGCTGCAGCGCAGCCTGCTGCCGCAGCGGCTGCCCGAGCAGAGCGCGGTCGACGTGGCGTACCGCTATCTGCCCGCCGACAGCCGGGTGGGTGTGGGCGGTGACTGGTTCGACCTGATCCCGCTGTCCGGGGCCCGGGTGGGGCTGACCGTGGGGGACGTGGTGGGCCACGGGGTGCACGCGGCGGCGACCATGGGCCGGCTGCGCGCCACCGTACGGACGCTGGCCCTGCTGGACCTGGACCCGGCCGAGCTGCTCACCCGGCTGGACGGTCTGGTCGCCCTGGACTCGGAGCCCCACGAAGACGACGGGCTGAGCGACGAGGCGCTGGGGGTGACCTGTCTGTACGCGATCTACGACCCGGTCGGCGGCCGGTGCGTGTGGGCGAGCGCGGGCCACCCGCCGCCGGTCGTGGCGGACGCGAACGGCTCGGTGGCCCTGTCCGCGCTGGCCCCCGGGCCGCCTCTGGGCCTGGGCAGCCTGCCCTACGAGAACGTCGAGCTGAGCCTGTCCAACGGCAGCGTGGTGGCGTTGTTCACCGACGGGGTCGTGGAGGACCGGCGCACCGACATCGACAGCGGGATCGACCGGCTCGCCCATGTGCTCACCTGGCAGCGCTGTCCCCTGGAGGAGCTGTGCGACCGGGTGATGGCGTCGCTGCCGCCGGGGCCGCAGGCGGACGACGCCACGCTGCTGCTCTTCCGGACCCGGCGGCTGAACGCCGGCCAGGTGGCGGACCTGGAGCTGCCCCCGGACCCGGCGATGGTGGCCCGGGCCCGCACGGACACCGAACGCCAGCTGGCCAGCTGGGGCCTGTCCGACCTGGCGTTCACCGCGGAACTCGTGGTGAGCGAGCTGGTCACCAACAGCATCCGGTACGCCGACGGGCCCGTCGTGCTGCGGCTGATCAGGGACCGTTCCCTGTTGTGCGAGGTCTCCGACAACGCGCACACGGCCCCGCATCTGCGCCGGGCGCGCCGGGACGAGGAGGGCGGCCGGGGTCTGTTCCTGGTCGCCCAGGTGTCGCAGCGCTGGGGCACCCGGTACACCTCGTCCGGGAAGACCATCTGGGCCGAGCTGGCCATTCGGCTGCCCATCA
>NZ_JBEYFC010000940.1:0-1850 GCF_040634175.1 Streptomyces sp. NPDC007162 | reverse complement strand
GCTCGCCCGCCGGGACATGAACGTCGCAGTCAGCGAGAGCACCCAGGTGTGGACCATGGATCCGCTTCCGGTGAGGGCCATCGGCCGTATGCCCATGCCGAGGATGTGCAGGGCCGGCTGGTTCTCCTGGACGCCGTTCGTGAAGAGGGGCAGGGTGATGCGGCTGATGACCGAGCCCGGGCATGTCAGCGGGACACTGATGGCGTAGATTTTGGGGCCGGGAGCCGGGCTGGTCTGGGTGTTGTTGCGGTGGTTCTCGTGGACCAGGGTGAGCGCGGCAGCGGAGGCGGGGCCGGTGAGCCAGTCGGGCACGGTGTCCAGATGGTAGTCCTGGTCGGCTGGAGCGCCGCTGGCGTCGATGCAGTTGTCTTTGGCGTAGGAGATGGTGCCGAGAGTCTCCTTGGCGGGGCCGCCGGTGGCGAAGGCGAGGAAGACCAGGGCGTCGCCGGTGTTCACTGCGCCGCTGTCCGGCAGCGTGACGGTCTGGCCGGAGGCCAGCATGTTGTCGTAGGCGCCGGTGCCGAATTTCGGCAGGGTGATGGTGGCGCCGTCGACGGTGACCGTCTTGCCGCTTTGCCAGCCTGAGGTGCTCGTCAGGTCGGCGGAGTTGATGCTGTTGCCGGAGCCGTCGGCGTCGGCCGGGCTGGTCGTGGTGGTGAAGGTGCTGGTTGCGGTGTTGTTCAGGCAACTGCTGGTGTCGTTGATCGCACAGGTCAGTGCCGGTCCCAGCCGCAGCACGTCGAGGCCCGCCTGGAAACCGGTCGAGGTGGAGTTCTTGCCGGTGACGGTGAGAGTCAGCGTGTGCACGCCCTTTTGGAGGGTGACCAGTTGACCGTTGGCGTCTTTGGGCATGCCGAGATCGACGAAGTGGGTGGTGGTGTAGGAGCTGTAGGCGTCGTAGTCGCTGAGCAGCGTTGACTGGGTGTTCTTCCCCGCGTCCAGGACCAGCCGGTAGATACCGTAGTCCTTGGCTTTGGTCAGGTTGGCCCCGAAGCTCCAGGGGCCGTCCTTGGGGACGTCGAAGCTGAATGTGGCGCTGTCACCGGAGACGACCTTCGACGTGGTGCTCTTGTTGGCGAGCCAGGCTTGGTAGCCGTCTGCGAACTCGTAGCCGCTGCCGGCGGCCTGGCTGATCAGCTGACCGCCCTTGGTGGTGGCTGTCGCCTTGGGCACGGTGGTGGTCGTGCCGTCGGTGTTGGTCGCGGTCCACCCGGTGATCATCTTGTCGCCATAGGCGTAGGTCGGGGTACTGGTACCGGCGTAGAAGCGGTAAGACGCCTGGACGGATGTCGAGCCGGCCTGGTCCACCGCCTTGGCGTACAGCGTGTGGACACCTGTGGTACCAGGGGCGAAGGCGGGGGAGGCGCTGCCGTTGACGACCGACGTTCCGGTACCGGCGCCATTATCCGACGTGACGTAGTACGCCTGGCCCGGCGTGATTTTGGTCGTGGTGGTCAACTTCGTGACGTTGCCGCTGCTGTAGACGGTATTGCCGAGTGTGGCGTCCAGAGCGAACAGGTATCCGGTGATGTTGTTGGTGTGGTTGTTGCCGAGTGTGAAGGTGCCCTTGTCGCCGTAGGCGGCGCCGATCTGCCCGGTGGGGAACTGGCTGGAGGTCACTGTGGGCGTGGGCGGCGCGCTCGTGTCCACGGTGAAGGTCTGGGTCTTGGTCCAGATACCCGATCCGGTTCCGGCCCAGTAGCCCGCGGCGTTCTGCGCGGTGGCCTTCCAGGTGTAGGTGCCGTCGGGCAGGCTCAATGCCGCGTAGTTAAGGGGTGTTGGGTGTTGTCAAGGCCGTGGTGTAGGTGGCGTCTTTGATCTTGCGGATCCAGCCGTGGCGGATGCCGGCG
>NZ_JBEYFC010000939.1:0-1854 GCF_040634175.1 Streptomyces sp. NPDC007162 | reverse complement strand
CGAGACCCGTGATCCGCACCGGCTGCTCGGCCTCGACCTCGCGGCCCTCGGGGCGGGCGACCACCGTTCGTTCGGCACGGCGCTCGGCGGCCGGCATGGGGACGGCAGTGGTAGACCACCGCGATCCACTCCCGGATGATCTCCTCCAGCTCGTCGAGGAAGAAGAACGCGTCTGCCTCGGGAAGCTCGCCGCGCGCGTGGATGTCGGGACCCTTGTAGCCGGGAAGCACCTCCAGCAGCCCCTCGCGCAGGGTCCGGAAGAACCGCTCGACGGGTCCCTTGTCGCGTCCCGTTCGCAGCCGGGCGGGCTGGATCGAGATCCCCATGCGGCGGCACACGCTGGTCAGATGCTCCGACACGTACACCCTGCCGTGATCCACCACTAAGGTCTCCGGCACCAGCGGCGGCGAGGCCAAGCCCCCGACCGTGGCGCCGTCGACGTCGACCAGAACGGTCCGAGGAATGCCGTGCTCGGGCCAGACCGCACCACGCGGCCAGTCCCGTCCAGCCGGACGGGGACGGAAACACTGGAACAGCACCGCGCTGACATCCACCGCCTTCGTGGACACCGGGGTAAGCCGGATTCCCGTGATGCAGCGGGTGTACCAGTCCATCGCCACCGTCAGCTCGGCCTGCACCCACCGCAGCGTCAGCGGATCACACCCGAACACGTCCAACCGCGTGGTGTCCATCAACACGTACTCACCCGGACGCGTCGGCCGCAACTTCCCGTACGGCCCCCCGGGACGGTCGGCGATGTCCCGGTTCCGCTTCGTACTCAGCCGGAACAGCGGATGCCGACGCTCCAGCTCCTGAAGGATCCGAAACGCCGTCGCCCGACTCGGCTGCGCCACCACCTCCGGACCGAACCGCGCGATCACCCGGGCCCGCGTCCGCTCGATCACCAGCGTCCGCGACGGCCGCGACTGATCGGTGTACTCGGCCATCACCTCCAGCGCGGTCTCCACCCAACGGGGGTCCGCCGATGCCGCTGAGCCGCGAGCGTGCCCCCTCCCGGGAACCAGCCCGGCCTCACCGTGCTCACGGAACAAGGCCACCCATCGCCTCACCGACCGTGCACCGACGCCCAGTTCAGCTGCCTTCGCCGCGTACTTCGCCTCCAGCAACTCCCCGGACGCGTACTCGGGGCGGGGCTCACCCTCCCGCGCGAGCTCCGGGCTTCCGGAGCGGTATCCCGAGAGGACTTCACGGACGTGCTCAGCACGCTCCAGCGCAACGTGGCGCTCGTCTTCGCCCAGTTGCCCCAGCACGACCGAGGCGATCTCCTCGACGTCCCCGGCCGAAGGCCCAGCCCGCTCCGGGATCACCACTGCACGTTCGGTGAACAGCAGCTCCTTCAGCGCCAGCCGACGAACCTGTCCCCGGCTGTCCTTCAGGACCACCTCGTTGCCCGCGGTCGTCGCAGCCATCTCGACCACCTCGACGGTCTCCCCGTCGTAGCGGAAACGTGTCCCCACTCCGACACGGGCTCCGGCACCACTCACGCCGTCCTCCTCAACACACAGGAAGGACGCAGAGGTTCGTTCAGATCTGTGTGCAGCTCGCGACTCCACAAGAGGTAATGGACCGCGGCACGGACACACGGCTCGGGCCGGCCAGGAAGAAGCTCAGCCGCCGACCCGAGCGGGACACCGTCCAGGTCAGCGCGGCGCAACTCCTCCAGGACCTCCGGCGAGGACAACCACCCACGCCGATACGCCGCAAGGAAACGGATATTTTCCAGCACCGTCTCCGGCGGCTCGCTCCACACCTCGTAGCGCCACCCCCGCAACTCCACCGCCCGCCGGGTCCATGCGAACGTGAAGGACACGACCGGCCTCGCCAGCCGCTGGC
>NZ_JBEYFC010000938.1:0-1866 GCF_040634175.1 Streptomyces sp. NPDC007162 | reverse complement strand
ATCGAACTGCTCGGACCGCTCGGCTGTGGCTTCCTCACCGGCGCCGGAGCGGTCTTGAACGTCTTCGCCATCGGCCCTGGCGACACCCTCACGGTCTTCGGCGCAGGAGCGGTGGGCCTGGCCGCGGTGATGGCGGCCGGCGCCGCCGGAGCGGTGACCGCGGCCGTCGACCGTCACCCCGAACGACTGGCCGTCGCCGAGCGATTCGGCGCGATCCCGCTGCACGCCACATCGGCCGGCCTGCCCGACCGCATTCAGCGGCTGACCGACGGCGGCGCGCAGTACGCACTGGACACCACGGGCTCCCCTCACCTGATCAACGACGCGCTCCGGGCGCTGCGCCCGACCGGCCATCTCGGCCTGGTGGCACGGCTCCATGCCGCGCTGCCGCTCGAACCGGGGACGCTCGACCGGGGCCGCAGGATCTCCCACATCTGCGAGGGGGACGCGGTGCCGGGACTGCTGATTCCGCGGCTGACCGCACTGTGGCAGGCCGGGCGGTTCCCCTTCGACCAGCTGATCCGCACGTACCCGCTCGCCGACATCAACGAGGCCGAACGCGACTGCGACGCGGGCAGCGTGGTCAAACCCGTCCTGGTTCCGGAGGGGAGAAGCCGATGAGCGAGACGAGCACCGCCGCAAGCTCATTGATTTCGCGATGCCGGGCGCTTTCCGTATCAACGAATGGCGCGGCCCCGGAAAGAGCGGCTGTTCCGGGTGGCCACCTCGGGGTCTCTACTCTCGCCAACGGAGGACACATGGGCTCGACGCAGCGGAACACAGGTGTGGACGGGGGTGTCGGCCTGACCGCTCTCATGGTCGCCGCGGCACGGGCGATCGAGACCCACCGCCACGACAGTCTGGCCCAAGACGTCTACGCGGAGCACTTCGTGCTCGCCGCACCGGCGTCCGCGGGCTGGCCGGTCCGCCTGCAACAGGTCCCGGAGGGGGACGGGAATCCGCTGTGGGGACGATTTGCGCGGTACTTCGGCCTGCGCACCAGGGTCCTCGACGACTTTCTCCTTCAGTCGGTGCACGCGGGTGTCCGCCAAGTGATCCTGCTCGGGGCGGGGCTGGACGCGCGGGCGTTCCGACTCCACTGGCCTTCCGGCTGCGTGATCTTCGAGATCGACAGGGAAGGCGTGCTGGCGTTCAAGCACAAGGTGCTCGCAGGACTGTCGGCCGCCCCGAAGGCAACGCGCGTACCGATACCAATCGATCTACGCGCCGACTGGGTCACAGCGCTGACCGACGCCGGCTTCGACACGGCCGCACCGAGCGTCTGGCTGGCCGAGGGGTTGCTGTTCTACCTGCCGAGCGCCGCCGAGACGTACCTCATCCACACGGTGGACCGGTTGAGCACCGCAGGAAGCGCACTGGCATTCGAGGCCAAGCTCGAGAAGGACTTGCTGGACTACCGCGACAGCCCGCTCTACACCGCGACGAAGCACCAAATCGGCATCGACCTGCTCCATCTGTTCGACAAAGAACCGCGGCCCGACTCCGCGGGCGATCTGGCAGGCAAAGGCTGGTCCACATCGGTTCACACCCCCTTCGACTTCACCCGCCGGCACGGACGGGGCCCGCTCCCCGAGCAGAACGACGCGCTGGAGGGCAACCGGTGGGTGTTCGCGAACAAGCCCCGACCGTGACGGCCGCCATGCCGGGGCGGGAGGCCTCCGGACCTTGCTGAGCTTGACTCTGTCGGTGATCTTGGAGATTTCCGGTGCGGCAGCGTGATCAACGGGCATGCTCGGGGCTGTTCCGACCCGGTGAGCAAGTCCCGCCACTGACCGCGCGGATCGCGCGGGCGAGCAACCCGGACGGTACGACGGCGATGTGGGTGCGTGACCGGCTGGACGGGCT
>NZ_JBEYFC010000937.1:0-1866 GCF_040634175.1 Streptomyces sp. NPDC007162 | reverse complement strand
GTTCGAAACGGACGATCAGGCCGCCGCGCACGACGAAATGGTGGGCGACCCGGACGTCGATGTTCTTGCCGGTGGCCTTGTTGGCCGCCGTGTAGCGGGCGAGGACGACGACGTTCTCGCCGTCGACGACGTAGGTGTCGTCGTGGGCGGTCCAGGCGTCCCACTCCTTGCCCAGCCGCTCCATCACGTTGGCGGTGACCCCGTCGGGGGTGCGGTAGGTGCCGGCCAGGGGGAAGCCGGCCATTTCGGTCCACTCCACGTCGGGGGCGAGGGTGGCGCGCAGGGCCTCCAGGTCACCGGCCGCGGAGGCCAGGTACTGGCGGCGTACGACGTCGGCGGGGGCTGTGGACGTTGCGAAGTCGGTCATGGTCAGCCCCACTTCATTTCGCCCTTGGCGACCTTGGCGCCGATCTGGGCGGCGATGAGCATGCCGTTGTCCGGGTAGCGGGCGATGAGAGCCTCGGTCAGCGCGGCGCCGTCGGCGGCCTTGCTGAGCTCCTCCTCGAAGGCGAGCAGATAGCCGCGGGTGGCGGAGATCGCGGAGGCGTTGGCCGGGGCGTTGGGCAGGCGGTGGCCGGGGACGACCAGTTCCGGCTGGAGGGCGGCCATCTCGTCCAGCAGGGTGACCCAGGCGGCGCGGTCGTCGGGGGTGGGGGTGTCGGCGACCCAGACGTGCTCCTGCTGGAAGAGCAGGACACCGCCGAGGAGGGCGCGGTGCTCGGCCTGCCACAGGTAATGGCGGTCGGGCAGCCCCGCAGGACCGCCCTTGAGCTCGAAGCGGTGTCCTTCAAGGTCGAGGTCGCCGGTCAGGGGCTCGAGGTCGACCAGGCGCGTGGGCAGGTTCGGGCCGAGGGCCTCCCAAGCCGTGAGCTTGCCCTGGTAGGAGTGCTGGATGTGCTCGATGACGATCGGCGTCGCGACGAACGTCGCGCCGGGGAAGGCGTCGGCGATCACCTCGGCGCCGAAGTAGAAGTCAGGGTCGGCGTGGGAGACGAAGACCGTGGTCAGAGTCTTGCCCGAGTCGAGGATCTCCGCGGCCAGGCGGTGGCCGTCGGCGCGGGTGAAACAGGCGTCCACCAGCAGCGCCTCCTTCTCGCCGGTGACCAGTGTCGCGGTCTTGTTCCTGCTGCCGACCGGGAAGTCCAGGTCGAAGACGTTGAAGGAGAGGGTGCTCATCGGGGATTCCTTGGAGAGGTCGGAGGCTGGGACAAGGGCGACGCAGGAGGAGACAGTGACATGGTCACTCTTGCCACGCGGGTAACTGTCGGCAAGGTGAAAGAGCGACTCGGCATGGTCAAACGGCGACATGCGTCCCGGCGGCTGCCCCTTGCGGAGCCCCCTGGCCTGGACCACGCGGTCAAGTTTCGATCTCCCCGGACCGGACCGGGGACAGAACCGGGTTACCGGCGGTAAGTTCCCGCTGCCCTACCCCACTTCACAGGAGTTCCGCTTCATGCGCCGTCTCTTCGCGTGCCTCACGGCCGCGGCCATCACCTGCGTCGGGTTCGTCGCGAACGCGTTCCCGGCCGCCGCCGCGGACCCGTCGTCCGGGTCCTTCAGCACCCTGACCTACAACGTGGCGGGCCTGCCGGAGATCCTCTCCAGCGCGTCCACACCCCGCGAGTCCAGCACCACCGCCATCGGTCAGCGAATCGCGCCCTACGACATCGTCAACGTCGAGGAGGACTTCAACTACCACGCCTACCTCTACGCCGGCGACACCGCGCACACCTACCGCACCCCCACAAGCGGCGGTGCGGGCATCGGCAGCGGACTCAACACCCTGTCCAAACTCCCCTACGACACCGACGACTTCAAGCGGGTCCACTGGAACTCCTGCCAGTACGACTCGGGCGACTGCCTGAC
>NZ_JBEYFC010000936.1:0-1867 GCF_040634175.1 Streptomyces sp. NPDC007162 | reverse complement strand
GGATCCCGTGGTCTCGCCACCCGCACGACGGCGAGACTGATGGACGTACGCGGCGAGACCTACGAGACCTGGGACGACCTCAAGGTCTACTGCCGCTGTGTGGCCGGTGCCATCGGCAGGCTCTCGCTCGGCGTGTTCGGTACGGAGCCGGGGGCGCGCGGTGCCGAGCGCGCGCCGGAGTACGCGGACACGCTCGGGCTCGCGCTCCAGCTCACCAACATCCTCAGGGACATCCGCGAGGACGCCGCCAACGGCCGTACCTACCTGCCCCAGGACGACCTCGCCAAGTTCGGTTGCTCGGCGGGCCTCGACGGTCCGATCCCGCCCGAGGGCTCGGACTTCGCGGGTCTCGTGCACTTCGAAGTACGGCGCGCCCGTGCCCTCTTCGCCGAGGGCTACCGGCTGCTGCCCATGCTCGACCGGCGCAGCGGCGCCTGTGTCGCCGCCATGGCCGGCATCTACCGCCGGCTGCTCGACCGCATCGAGCGCGAACCGGACGCGGTGCTGCGCGGCCGGGTCTCGCTGCCCGGACACGAGAAGGCGTACGTCGCCGTACGCGGGCTGTCCGGGATCGACACCCGGCGGCACACCTCCCGGCCGGCCGTCAGGAGGCGCGCCTGATGGACGACCCGGGCCGGGACGGCTCCACCGGAGGGAAACGGCAGGCAACCCTCCGCGGCGGGGTGGCGTCCCTGACTGCGAAGGTCCCCCGTGGCCGGTTCCGGCAGCACGACGGGCAGGCGGGAAAGGGCGCACGATGAGCGACGGCACGCGATCCGAGGGAACGCACGACGACATCCCGTCCGGGCGCACCGCCGTCGTGGTCGGCGGCGGCCTGGCCGGTGTCACGGCCGCCCTCGCCCTCGCCGACGCGGGGATCCGCGTCACCCTGATCGAAGGCAGGCCGAGGCTCGGCGGGCTCGCCTTCTCCTTCCGGCGCGGCGACCTGACCGTGGACAACGGCCAGCACGTGTACCTGCGGTGCTGCACCGCCTACCGCTGGTTCCTCGACCGCATCGAGGGCGCCGCGCTGGCACCGCTGCAGGACCGCCTCGACGTGCCCGTGCTCGACCTCGCGAGGCCCGAGGGACGGCGCCTGGGCAGGCTGCGGCGCGATGCGCTGCCCGTACCCCTGCATCTGGGGCGCAGCCTGGCCGCCTATCCGCACCTCTCGCTCGCCGAGCGGGCCAGGGTCGGGCGTGCCGCGCTCGCGCTCAAGGGACTCGACCTCGCCGATCCGAGCCTGGACGCACAGGACTTCGGCAGCTGGCTGGCCGCCCACGGCCAGTCGGCGCGTGCCGTCGAGGCCCTGTGGGACCTGGTCGGGGTCGCCACCCTCAACGCGGTCGCGGGCGACGCCTCACTGGGGCTCGCCGCGATGGTGTTCAAGACCGGTCTGCTGTCCGACCCGGGCGCGGCCGACATCGGCTGGGCCCATGTGCCGCTGGGCGAACTGCACGACCGGCTGGCCCGCAAGGCGCTCGACTCCGCGGGCGTACGTACCGAGGTCCGAACACGCGTCACCTCCGTCTCCCACAACGAGAACGGGGGCTGGAGCGTTCAGGTTCCCGGCGAGACGCTCACGGCGGACGCGGTGGTGCTCGCCGTGGCCCAGCGCGAGGCCTACGACCTGCTGCCCGCCGGCGCCCTCGACGCGCCGGAAAATCTTCTGGAGATCGGCACCGCGCCGATCCTCAACGTCCATGTGGTCTACGACCGTACGGTGCTCACCAAGCCGTTCTTCGCGGCCCTCGGCACCCCGGTCCAGTGGGTGTTCGACCGCACCCACGCCTCGGGGCTGCGCGAGGGCCAGTACCTCGCGCTGTCCCAGTCCGCCGCCCAGGACGAGATCGACGCCCCCGTGGCC
>NZ_JBEYFC010000935.1:0-1870 GCF_040634175.1 Streptomyces sp. NPDC007162 | reverse complement strand
GGGCGGGCGGGCCAGCCGAAGCGCGAGCGACAGGCCGGCGGCCCCGGCACCCACGACGGCGACGTCCGACTCCACCTCCACCTCCACGGCGGCTCCTTCCACGACGGCTCTCTCTTCGGACCGGCGGCGCATCCGCGCTTTCGGACCGACGGCAGCCGGAACAGTCTTCGCGCGAACCGACCGCGGCGGATGCACCCGGGAGCGTGTCGTGCTGGTGGGTACCCAGGGCGCCGGCATGTCCACCGAATGGTGCATCCGGCGGAGCGGTCCGCGCGGAATGTGTCTCGACGGACAGCGTGACCACTCCGGCCTGCCGACAGGCGGTCCGGATCACCGACCGGCGAGAGGATCCGCGATGCGTTCCACCCAGGCGATCGGCCGTCTCACGGCAGGTCCGCCGCGCAGGCCGCCCGCCGTGACCGGCCCCCACGGCACCGGGGAACCGGCCGCCTGCGACGGCGCGCGCGCCGTGGACGAGGACGTGCCGGGCGCCGTCGGCCGGGAACTGCGTGAACTCCTCACCGACCGCCTCGCCGGCTGCCACGGCCTGGACCCGGTGTTCGCACGGGACGTGGCCGAGCGGACCGCCCGCTTCACCCGGCGCGGCGGTCGCCGCATCCGGCCCCGGCTGCTGTGGTGGTCGCTGCGGGCCTGCGGCGGCGGGGACCCGGCCCAGACGCGCGTGGCGCTGCGGACGGCGGCGGCGCTGGAACTGCTCCAGACCTGCGCCCTCGTCCACGACGACCTGATGGACCAGGCGGCCACCCGCCGCGGCGCGCCGGCGCTGCACGCCGATGTGACCGAGCAGTACGCAGGCGCCGTCCCGGGCCCCGCCGCGCAACGGCTCGGCGCGTCGACCGCGGTGCTCGCCGGCGACCTCGCCCTGGCCTGGGCGGACGACGCCTTGGCCGGACTGCTTATGGAGCCCGGGCTGCCGCGTGACACCGCGTACCGGCTGCACGAGGTGTGGCGGGTGATGCGCACCGAGATGGTGGCGGGCCAGTACCTCGACGTGCGCGGCCAGGCGGTGTCCTCCGGCACCCCGGGCCGGTCGATCCGGGCCGCCTGTCTCAAGAGCGCCCTGTACACGGTGGAACGGCCCCTGCACCTGGGCGCGGTGCTCGCCGGGGCCGACGACGCCACCACCGCGACGCTGCGCCGCGCGGGCCGCTGCGCGGGCCTCGCCTTCCAGCTCAGGGACGACCTCGACGACCTGTTCGCCGACCCCCGGGCCACCGGCAAGCCGTCCGGCGGCGACGTGCGCGAGGGCACCCCGACCTATCCGCTGGCCGTGGCCCGGGCCCTGGCCACCGCCGTCGGTGACCACCACGCGCTCGGCGTCCTCGATCACGCGATGGGCAGGGCCGACCTCACCGACGGCGAACTGGCCGGGGTGCGGGCGGTGGTCGTCGGCACCGGGGCCCGCGACCATGTGGAGGCGCGGATCGCCCGGCTCGACCGGCGCTGCCTGCGCCACCTCGGCGACGCCGCCCTGGAACGGGATGCGGCCGGCCGGCTGCGCGACCTGCTGGCCGAGATCACGGGCACCGCCGGCCAGGTGCCCGAGCCGGCCGCGGCTCCGCGCGCCGCCGCCCTCGCCGCCGCGGGAACGGAGGCGGGCCGGTGACCCGGACCCTCGCGGGACCCACCGACCACGTCGTCGTGGTCGGCGCCGGACTGGCAGGTCTGTCCGCCGCCCTGCACGTGCTCGGCGCCGGCCGCCGCGTCACGGTCGTCGAACGCGACGCCCTGCCCGGCGGGCGGGCCGGCCGCATGGAACTCGGCGGCTATCACATCGACACCGGGCCCACCGTGCTCACCATGCCGGAGATCGCCGACGAGGCGTTCGCCGCGGTCGGCAGCTCGCTGC
>NZ_JBEYFC010000934.1:0-1875 GCF_040634175.1 Streptomyces sp. NPDC007162 | reverse complement strand
GCCGTGCTCGAACCGCTCCACGGCCCGGTCCAGACGGTGGCTGCCCAGTCCGCACCAGGGGCAGGTGACCTCGGCCCAGACCTCGATCTTCATGACGCGCCTCCCGTGCCTGCGCTTGATTCCTACGTTTTGTTCGTAGCGCCATGATGGGTCAGCATGGAAGTCGATACAAAAGGCACATCGGTGTTCGTGCCGGAGAGGAATGTGCGTCATGGAGGTCACCGGCAGTTCGGGCGGCGCGGCGGCGGTGGGGCCCTGTGCCCGCATCCCCGCCGAGCACATGGAGTTCATCCGGCAGGTCCTCGACCGCGTCGGCGACAAGTGGAGCCTGCTGCTCATCGCGGTGATGGAGGCCGGCCCGCTGCGCTATACCGACCTGCAGCGCCAGGTCCCCGGAATCTCCCAGCGGATGCTCACCCTCACGCTCCGCCAGCTCCACGAGGACGGTCTGATCACCCGCACCGCATACGCGGAGGTCCCACCGCGCGTCGAGTACGCCCTCACCCCGCTGGGCCGCGGCCTCCACGAGATCGTGACATCCCTGATCGGCTGGGCCGCCGACCACCACGACGAGATCCGCGAGCACCGGGCCCGCGCTGCGGCACCAGCAGCCCGGTCCTGAGCGCAGGATCAGCGATCGGCTGTGCTCCTCGCCTTCGCCGCCATCGCACGCGGCACCCCGCACTGGGTGAGGAACCCACTGACCACGCTGTCCGCGGTCACGGCCAACTTCGCCGGTGTCCCCCTGGCCTTCGCGTTCCTCTTCCTCGCCACCTTCGGCACGAACGGCCTGGTGACCGTCCTTTTCCGTGTACGTGAGCCACTTCGGCAACAGACTCGGCCGTGGCATGACACAGATCGGCGGTACCCGCTGATGCCGCACCTGGAACTCCAGGCCGTTCACACGCGCTTCGGGTCGGCCGTGGCCTTGAACGACCTCACGTTCGCGCTGGAGTCGGGAGAGTTCTTCTCGCTGCTGGGGCCAAGCGGCTGCGGAAGAACCACCGCGCTGCGGATCGTGGCGGGCTTCGACCGGCCCGACGACGGAAAGGTGCTTCTCGACGGCGTCCCGATCAACGAAGTGCCGTCCCGGCAAAGGGACATGGGTGTTGTCTTCCAGCCGTACAACCTCTTCCCGAACATGACGGCTCAGCAGAACGTCGAGTACGGGCTTCGCGTACGACGTCGGCAAAGAAGCGCGCGCGCCGAAAAGGCCGCCCAGGTATGGGAGTTGGTCGGCCCACCCAGGCTCGGTAGCCGCTATCCGCACCAGCTCTCCGGCTGCCAGCAGCAACACGTCGCCGTCGCATGGGCGTTGGCCGTCGAACCACGCGTCCTGCTCATGGACGAGCCGCTGTCGGCCCTCGACAGCCAGATCCGCCTACAACTGCGCGAGGCGCTCCGCGACATCCAGGTGCGCCTCGGGACCACCGTGCTCTACGTGACGCACGACCAGGACGAGGCGCTGTCCGTTTCCGACCGGGTGGCCGTGATGCAGCACGGCGGCGTCGAGCAGATCGGCACCCCGTTGGAGGTCTACGACGCTCCGCGCACCCGCTTCGTCGCGGAGTTCGTCGGAGCCATGAACCGCATCGAGGCCCACGTGGTCGACGGAGTGAGCGGTGACGTCAGACACAACGACGCGGTCCTGCGCCTGCACACCGCACGCGGCCTGCCAGCTGGCGCTCCCGCGCTGATCCTGATCCGGCCCGAGGCCCTGACGGTCCCCGCTGTCCGGGAGGGGTGCCGAGCCGGGTTTGGTCAGGTGTACCGCCGCGGCCCGGGTGATCGCGCACGCCTTTCTCGGGCCCGTCACGCGGTTGAAGGCCAGGGCCGACCAGCTCGGCACGCTCTCCGTCGACGTGCCCAGCCCAC
>NZ_JBEYFC010000933.1:0-1876 GCF_040634175.1 Streptomyces sp. NPDC007162 | reverse complement strand
GTCACTTGACGTCTCTCCCATGATCGTCGGATCCGCCGTTAGATTTACACTCCCCACCGGACGCCCCCGCCGGGCCGGTCACCGACTCAAGCCGTCCGGGCGGGCCGAGCGGCGGCAGGATCACCGCCCCGCGCCACCAGGCGCAGCGTGCCTCCGGGGGCCCGGTGCGTTCGACGCTGATCCTGGCGATCATCTGCATCAGTTACTTCATGGTCATCCTGGACAACTCGATCGTGTTCACCGGGCTGCCGCAGATCCGCTTGGACATGGGTTTCTCCGAGACGGGCCTGTCGTGGATCACCAACGCCTACGTCCTGGTCTTCGGTGGGCTGCTGCTCCTGGGAGCACGCGCCGGTGATCTCTTCGGGCACCGCAAGGTCTTCCTGTACTCCCTGGTGGTCTTCTCGCTGGCCTCGCTGCTGGTGGGCGCCGCCCAGAGTGCCTGGTGGCTGATCGCGGCCCGGGCGCTCCAGGGTGTCGGCGCCGCCGTTCTGGCCCCGTCCGCGCTTTCCCTGCTGACGTGCAGTTTCGCGGAGGGCAAGGCCCGTAACCGGGCGATGGCCGCCTACAGCGCAGTGGCCGGACTCGGCGCGGCGTTCGGGCTGGTCGTGGGCGGTCTGGTCGCAGACCTGATCTCGTGGCGGGCGGGGTTCTTCCTGAACGTCCCCATCGGCATCGTGATGATGGTGCTGGCGGTGCGGTTCCTGCCTGAGACCGAGCGGCGCGGCGGCCGGTTCGACGTGGCCGGGGCGCTGCTGGCGACGCTGGGATCGACCGCGCTGGTGCTGGGCATCGTGGACGCGGCCGACCACGGCTGGACGGCACCGGCCACCCTGCTCCCGCTCGCAGCGGGTGCGGTGCTGCTGGCCTTGTTCGTCGGGGTGGAGCGGCGGGCCGCGCAGCCGATCGTGCCGCTGCGGCTGTTCGCGAGCCGCGAGCGGTCCGGCGCCTACCTCACCCGGATGCTCTACATGGGCGCGATGATCGGGTTCTTCTTCTTCACCGCGCAGTTCGTGCAGAGCGTCTACCACTGGACACCGCTGCAGGCCGGCCTGGCCTTCCTGCCGATGACGCTGGTCAACTTCGTCTTTGCTGTTCGCGTGCCCCGGCTGCTGGAGCGGTTCGGCAGGCCCCGGGTCCTGGCCGCGGGGGTCGTGCTGACGACCGTGGGCATGGCCTGGCTGAGCCGCTTGGACCTGCACACCCCCTACCAGACCGGAGTGGCCCTGCCCATGGTGGTCATCGGCGCCGGCCAGGGCCTGGCGCTGGCCCCGATGACCTCCAGCGGTGTCGACGGCGTCGCGCCTGAGGACGCAGGGGCCGGCTCGGGCCTGGTCAACACCGTCCACCAGATCGGCAGCGCACTGGCCCTGAGCATCTTGACGGCCGTGGCCGCCAGCGTCTCCACCGGTCACGCGGCCGCCGACATCGCGGCCCGCTCCGGCACCGCGCTGACGGGCTCCGCCGTCCTGCTCGCCCTGGCGGTCGCCGCTGTCCTCACCCTGATCGTGCCCGCACGGGCGTCCCGCAAGTAAAGGAGTACGTGATGCAGACCCTCACCCTCAACAACGGTGTCGAGATGCCCGCTCTCGGCCTCGGCGTCTTCCAGAGCTCGCCCGACGAGACGATCGCCGCGGTCACGGCCGCGCTGGAGCTCGGCTACCGGCACATCGACACCGCCGCCGCCTACGGCAACGAGCGCGAGGTCGGCCAGGCAATCCGCAACTCCGGGGTTCCCCGCGACGAGATCTTCGTGGAAACCAAGATCTGGATCAGCGACTACGGCTACGACGAGACCCTGCACGGATTCGACAAGAGCGCCGCCAAGCTCGGCGTCGACCGGATCGACCTGCTGATCCTGCACCAGGCGCTGCCG
>NZ_JBEYFC010000932.1:0-1877 GCF_040634175.1 Streptomyces sp. NPDC007162 | reverse complement strand
GTGGAGCCACGAGGTGGCGGCAAGGCCGTGTGGTGCGAGTTCCTGTCGATCTCCTCGGAGAAGATCTCGATCCGGCCCGACGGCGTCGTCAGGGGGAAACGCTGCGGATCGGAGCGCAGTGCTTCGAAGCTGCCAGGAAACGGCCCGCTGAGTGCCGGCAGTTCGACACCGGAGGCGCGTTGCCAGAAGTCGTCGAAGTCTGGCAGGGCCGCGTCGTCGCCGAGGTTCGCCCGTGTCTGGACGTAGAGGTGCCGGACCCATTCGATCTCGGAACGCGCTTGGGTGAACTCGCGCTCATAGCCGAGCCGGGCAGCCAAAGCGGCGAAGATCTGGTGGTCGGTGCGTGCCTCGCCGGCCGGCTCGCGGACCTTCGGCATTGCGACGAGGTGCGGGTCGGAGAACCCCGCGGCGAAGTCGTCACGCTCCAGGCTCGTCGCGACGGGAAGTACGATGTCGGCGAACTTCGCCGTGGTGTTCCACCAGGCTTCATGGACCACCACCGTGTCCGGGCGCTGCCAGGCTCGGGCGAGGCGGTGGAGGTCCTGGTGGTGGTGGAAGGGGTTTCCTCCGCACCAGTAGATCAGGCGTAGGTCCGGCAGCGTCAGGCGCTGACCGTCGTAGTCGATGGTCGCGCCCGGTTCCAGCAGGGTGTCTGCGATCCGGGCGACCGGAATGAAGTCCGCAACAGGGTTCGCCACCCGCGGCATCGACGCCACAGACGGGCGGCCCGGGGCAACACCGGTCGCGTCCATCGTTGCGTAGCCCGCGCCCCAGCCGCAGCCGGGCCGGCCCAGCGAACCCGCCATGGCCGCCAGCACGACCGACATCCAGATCGGCTGCTCACCGTGGTCCGCGCGCTGTATGGCGTAGTTGACCATGATGAGGGAACGCTGTGTGAACAGGCGGCGGGCGAGATCGGTGATCGTGTCGCGGCTGATGCCCGTGATCCTCACGGCCCAGTCGGCGTCCTTGACGACGCCGTCCACGTCGCCGGTTAGGTAGGAGGCGAAGCGGTCGAACCCCTCGCAGCAGCGGGTGAGGAAGTCCTCGTCGTACCAGTCGTTGACCAGCATCGTGTGCGCGATGCCGAGCATCAAGGCAGTGTCGGTGTTGGGGATGACCGGCAGCCACTCAGCGTCCAGGAAGTCGGCGGTGTCACTGCGGATCGGGCTGACGTTCACGAACCGCACCCCGGCCTCACGGCACTTCCGCTGCAGGTCCCGCGTCTGGTGCCGGGCCAGCCCGCCGGGGTTGATCTGGCTGTTCTTCAGAGCCAGCCCCCCGAACGCCACCACGAGCTCACAGCTCTCGGCGATCTCGTCCCACATCGGCATCCGGGACTGGTAGCTCCACGCAGCCCCGCCGATCACATGCGGAAGGATGACCTCAAGAGCGGCGGTGCTGTACGTGTTGCGCGAGTCGGTGTAGCCCCCGCCCAACGCCAGGAACCGCTGGAGCTGACCCTGCGCATTGTGGAACCCGCCCGCACTGGCCCAGCCGTACGAGCCGCCGAACACCGCGCTGTTCCCGTGCTGTGCGCGCACTCGACGCAATTCCTCGCTCACCAGCGTGAGCGCGTCGTCCCAGCTGACCTCTACGAAGGCGTCCGCACCTCTGGCCGTGTCATCGGCGCGCGGCAAGCCATTCAACCACCCTTTGCGCACCGCGGGACGCAGCACACGCGCCCCGTCCTCAGCAGCCGTCACCATGCCCGGGCCGATCGGCGAGGGCGCGGGATCATCACCCCGGGGCTCAATGCGCACCAGCTGACCCGAATCGACCACGGCCACGAAACTGCCCCAGTGCGTCGCCACCGGCATGCGTCGTTCCACCGTGCATCAACTCCATCCCTGAAGTTTCTCCGGCTCTCGAACAAC
>NZ_JBEYFC010000931.1:0-1892 GCF_040634175.1 Streptomyces sp. NPDC007162 | reverse complement strand
GCCGTGTGCCGGTCCACGGCACACGGCCACGCGAGCCGCTCGCTGACGCTGGTACTAGTCGGGAGCAGTCAATTACCGCCAATCAGGAGGCAGGACGATGGATACGCGCGCCGTGGTCTGGAGCGGACCGAAACAAGCCGAATACCGCACTGTTTCGCTGGGAGAACCGAAGCCGGGCGAGGTTCTGATCGAGTCCGCCTATTCACTGGTGAGCCCGGGTACCGAGCGGGAATGGCTCACCAGCGACGAAAGCCATGCCGTGCTCGGTAGGACGTTCCCGTTCATCCCCGGCTACAGCGTGGCCGGCCGTATCGCCGCGCTCGGCGAGGGCGTGACCGGCCTCGCCGTAGGCGACCGTGTCGTAGCCGGTCCGCCGGTAGGCAGCCACGCCGCCCATGTGATCGCGCCGGTCGGCACGGTCTTCCCCGTCCCGGACGACGTACCCCTGCGCAGCGCGGTCTTCTTCAATCTCGGCGCGACGGCGGCCCACACGGTGCGGCTGTCCGGGGTCCGTCTGGGCGATTCGCTGAGCATCGTCGGTCAGGGCCCCATCGGTTTGCTGGCCACTCAGATCGCTGTCGCGCAGGGCGCCTGGCCGATCCTGGCGCTCGACCTCGATCCGGACCGCCGCAAGGCGGCCCTTACGCACGGCGCGTCCTTCGCGGCCGACCCCACGGACGCCGCCTTCACCGAGACCCTCGCCCAGGTGGGCGGCGGAACCCGGGCGACCATCGACCTGTCCGGCGTGTCGGCGGGGATCAACACCGCACTGCAGGTCACCGCTCCCCTGGGCACAGCTGTGTTCTCCAGCGGTATGACAGCACCCGTCACCCTCGACTACGGCTCTCTGTTCGTCAAAGGCCTCACGGTGATCGGCGCCCTCGTCGCCGTCCGCCCTGCCGAGATGAAGCAGGACACCGAGAACTTCCTGCGTCTTGTCGCCACCGGGGCGGTCACGACCCCCGCCCGCGACGAGGACGTGCACGACCCGGCAACGGCTGCCCAGGTGTATCAGCGCGTGCTGGACGGGGACCGCACTCTCACGGCTCCCCTGTTCGCCTGGCGCCCGGAGCTGTAGGCCTGGCACTTGGGTTGACCCGAGCCGGTCCTGATTGCCGCGAAGGCCCCCGTGCGGGTGAAGGTGTCGAATCCTCACCCACACAGGGGCCTTCGTGTTCCTGTCGGTCAGTACTGATGGTGGGTGTAGGTGATGTATCCCTGGTCGCCGCCGCTGTACATGGTTTCGGCGTCGGCCTCGGCCAGAGAGACGCCGGTGCGGAAGCGCTCGACGAGGTCGGGGTTGGCCAGGTAGTTGCGGCCGTAGCTGATGAGGTCAGCGCCCTGGGCAAGCCAGCGTTCGCCGTCGGCCTTGCCGGATGGCTGCGGGTTGACGACCGTCGATGGGTTGACGATGAAGGCGCCGGGCCACAGCTTGCGCATGGTCAGCAGCACGTCCTCCTCAGCGGTGGCGACCGTGTGGAGGTAGGCGAGGCCGAGTGGTGCCAGGGCGCCGGACAGGGCGGCGTAGAGCTCGGGGGTGTCATCTTCCTCGATGCCCCAGAGCCGGCTTCCGGGGGAAACGCGAATACCGACCTTGTCGGCACCTATGGCTTGGGCGGTGGCCTCCGCGGCCTCGACAGCGAAGCGGATGCGGCCGTTGACCGAGCCCCCGTAGGCGTCGGTGCGCTGGTTGGCGTTGGAGGAGAGGAACTGGTGGATGAGGTAGCCGTTGGCGCCGTGCAGTTCGACACCGTCGAAACCCGCCTCGACGGCGTTGCGGGCGGCGTCCACGTAGACGCCGATCTCGTCGGCCACCTCGGCTGACAGCCCAGAGCCTGCCCGGAGCATCGACCAACCCGGACAGTCCATTGTCTCTGGATCTCACCGTTGAC
>NZ_JBEYFC010000930.1:0-1901 GCF_040634175.1 Streptomyces sp. NPDC007162 | reverse complement strand
GTCCAGTTCACCTTCCTGGCAGAAGGAGAGGGCGGCGTCCAGGAAGTTGGCGGTACGACATTCGTCCGCCGCCCACTTCAGGCCCCAGTGCCGCAGGAACCAGCGGTACACCAGCTTGGGGACCCCGACGGCTGCCGCGGCGACGATTGCCTGCAGCCAGCCGGTCAGCAGATGCTGCCCCAGGAAGTCCGCCACGTGCGCGCCGGCGCGCAGGGTCCGTCGCCGCTTGAGGAGTTCGGAGTAGAGAGTGTCGACGATCGGCTGCTGCTGGGACTGGAGGTCTCCTGTGCCGCGCTCCGACTCCAGTACGGCCCGGCAGGTGTGGAAGGCCCGTAGCCGCAGGCGTCCTGACGGCATGGTGAGCTGGAACCTCAGCGCCACTCGGTCGATCGCCGGGAGGAAGCCGCCGGTCAGCTCCGCGTCGTCGACGACTGCGTGCGGCACCCGGTCGTGCGCGTTGCCGTGCCCTCGGGCAAGGCGGTGCTCGTACTCCCGGATGACGTAGGCGGCCCATCGGGGATCGCCGCCGTTCTGCCTGTTGAGCACCAGGGCGGGCACCCTCTCGGCCCCGGACCTCCTCGCCGCGAAGGTGTCGAGCTGGCGTATCAGGCGGTCGGACCATCTGGGGTAGGCCGGTGTCGAGTCCGTCAGGGTGGGAGAGTGGGGCACGCGTGCCTCCCGGGAGGAAGTCGGGAGGTCAACATGCCATGACCGCATGGCTGCCGACGCTTCGTGTTCGGCAGTGGCTCTTACTGCCCGGTTCGGGTCATTTCGGCGCCGGGAGAGTGCCGGCGCCGTGCCGCAGGGTGTCGCCTTTGGCGTATTGCCTCACCCGTTCCGTGTCTGCGTGCGAGGGGCGTCGAGGACGTACCGGCGCGAGGGCGGCGGCCCTGTACGGCAGCGCGAGTTCGGGCAGGTCCGGATCGGCGGAGCAGGAGGCCGCGGGACCGGGCCCGCTTCGGTCGCGGTCGGATCGCCGCGTCGACCCACCGTCCAGACCGGCATGTCGACCCTCGTGCGCGGGCTGCTCCGGGGATCGTCCCGCTGAACGCAAACGTCCGGAGTGCGTCACGGACTTCGGCCAAGGGCAGTCGATCAGGGTTGGACGTTCCTGGCCCGTCACTCCCGGGCGCCGGCCGCCATCGCCGAAGACCACCCGCACGCGTCCGCGTTTTCGGGCCTTCCCGCGCAGCGCGATGTCGTTTCGGAGCACTTGACCGGCTGGCAGTCGCTTCCGGCTACCCGATGGTGGTCTTCGGGCTCTGGACGTCGCCGTGGTAGTGGCCTTGGTACCAGACCCCCGTGGAGATCACGTACGTGCCGGCCGGCGCCTTCCAGTCCGACCATGACGGACCGTACGGGGGGTCCCCACCGGCCCACACGAATCCGCCCACCTCGGAGGAGGAGGTGCAGCCGAAGTCGTGGGCCCAAGGGCCGAAGACATTGTTCACGTTGAGTGCATGCGCGCAGTACGTCAGTCCGCCGCCAGTCGCTTGCTGGAAGGGGATCTTGGCTTCGATCGTCCGGCCGTCCGACAGGACGTTGTAGCAGGAGTCGAGGTCGACCAGGTCGTAGCGGCCGACCACGGACACGAGTCGCCCGGGGTGGTTCGGGTCCCCGGAGCGGCACGCATACGCACCGTCGGCATGGCCGCTGCCAGCACCGGTGGTCACCCCGCTGACAGCGATGAGCCCGCTGACGACGGCCTTGGCGAGGCCTCCGGTCCAGCTTGGCATGTTCCCCCTGCGGTCGGCCCCGGAGCCATAGTCCCGGCAACCGGAAGCTGTGCGGCGCCGTCCCGCTGACAGGCGCTCGCGATGTGGGTGAAGCTACCGGTGCGGATCCTGCGCCCGTCCTAGATCCGTCCTTCCGCCAGGTCAGCGGGCGGCGGTAAGGCCGAC
>NZ_JBEYFC010000929.1:0-1901 GCF_040634175.1 Streptomyces sp. NPDC007162 | reverse complement strand
GGAAGGTTCCGGCGGGGCCCTGGCCAAAACCGATCCCCTGCCCGTGGAAGCGGGGGCTACTTGCCGGTGAACTTCTCGTACTCCTTGAGCACCTCTTCGGTCGGGCCGTCCATGCGCAGCTCGCCGCGCTCCAGCCACAGGACCCGGTCGCAGGTGTCACGGATGGACTTGTTGTTGTGGCTGACCAGGAACACCGTGCCGGCATGCTCGCGCAGCTCGCGGATCCGGTCCTCGGAGCGCTTGCGGAACGCCGCGTCCCCGGTGGCCAGCGCCTCGTCGATCATGAGGACGTCGTGGTCCTTGGCCGCGGCGATGGAGAACCGGAGCCGAGCCGCCATGCCGGACGAGTAGGTGCGCATCGGCAGGGTGATGAAGTCGCCCTTGTCGTTGATGCCGGAGAAGTCGACGATGTCCTGGTAGCGGGCCCTGATGTCCTCGCGGGACATACCCATGGCGAGACCGCCGAGGATGACGTTCCGTTCGCCGGTGAGGTCGTTCATGAGGGCCGCGTTGACGCCGAGCAGCGAGGGCTGGCCGTTGGTGTAGACCCTGCCCTTCTCCGCGGGCAGCAGGCCGGCGATGGCCCGCAGCAGGGTCGACTTGCCGGAGCCGTTGGACCCGATCAGGCCGATCGCCTCACCGCGGTAGGCGACGAAGGAGACCCCGCGGACCGCGTGCACCCTGCGGACACCGCGCTCGTCGCCGCGCCTGACGATACGACTGAGGGCGGAGGTCGCGCTGCCCTTGCCGGTCTTGGCGCCGTTGACGCGGTAGACGATGTGCACGTCCTCCGCTATGACGGTGGGGATCCGCTCCCCTGTGCTGTGCTCAGCCACGGCCGTACCGCTCCTCCGCCTTCCAGAAATACACGAATCCGCCGCCGAAGACGACCACGGCCCAGGCCAGGGCGACGGCCCAGACGTGCGGCGGCAGGTTCGAGGCGCCGTAGCCGTCGATGAGCGCGAAGCGCATCAGGTCCATGTAGACGGTGGCCGGGTTGACCTGGAGGAGGGTGCGCGCCCACTCCGGCCTGCCCTCCATCATCTTGGTGATCGAGAACATCACGCCGGACATGTACATCCAGGTGCGCAGGACGAACGGCAGCAGCTGGGCGAGGTCCGGCGTCCTGGCGCCCATCCGGGCCACGATCAGCGCCAGCCCGGTGTTGAACAGGAACAGCAGCAACAGGATCGGCACGACCAGCACCCAGGACAGGCCGGGGCGGCTGCCGAACCCGACCACCACGGCGACCATGACGATCATCGAGAACAGCAGCTGCTGGAGCTGCTGGAGCGCGAAGGAGACGGGCAGCGAGGCGCGCGGGAAGTGCAGCGCGCGCACCAGGCCGAGGTTGCCGGAGATCGCCCGGACGCCCGTCATGATCGAGCTCTGCGTGAAGGTGAAGGTGAAGACGCCGGTGACCAGGAACGGGATGTAGACGTCCTGCGACATACCGCGGCTGGCGTGCAGGATGACGCCGAAGATGAAGTAGTACACGGCCGCGTTCAGCAGCGGTGTGGCCACCTGCCAGAGCTGGCCCAGCTTGGCCTGGCTGTACTGGGCGGTGAGCTTCGCCTGGGAGAAGGCCAGGATGAAGTGACGGCGGCCCCACAGCTGGCGTACGTACTCGACGAGCGAGGGCCGGGCGCCGCTCACCGCGAGCCCGTACTTGGCGGCCAGCTGCGCCGCCGTGAGGCCCTCGTCGGGCGCCGGTGCCGCGCTCACCGCGATCCCGCCGTCATGCGTTGTCTCACTCAAGGGTGGAGGCCTTCGTCTTCAGGTTCGTCTTACTCATGTCTTACGGAATTGTGCTACAGGGGCGCGACACGTATCCGCGAGGGGATACGGCCCCGAGGGGGCGGCCGACGGCCCCGAGGGGGCGGCCGACCAGGCCGCACACC
>NZ_JBEYFC010000928.1:0-1906 GCF_040634175.1 Streptomyces sp. NPDC007162 | reverse complement strand
GTCAGCCGAAGGCCGCCTGCACGTAGGGCAGTTACCGACGCGAGTGATCAAGTACGACGACCTGTTCGAGGCCCGAGGTTAAAGATCAAGCTAGCCCCGCCCCACTTCGGCCGCCTGGCGGCGGGTTCGCCCGGCGGCGGACTTCTCCCGGGCCCAGGTCTCCAGGCAGTGGGTGAACTCTGCCGCTTTGTCAGGCCAGTTGAAGTGGGTGAGGGCTGCCTCGCGGCCGTGCTGGGCCGCGGTGTGGCGGAGGATCGCGTCGGCGCTCAGCCGCCGGATCGCCTCCGCCGCCGCGCGCGGATCCTCGTACGGTACGACGATGCCGCAGCCGTGCCCCTCCACCATCTCCGCGGCCAGGGGCGTCGGCGTGGTGACGACGGGGACTCCGTGGGCCATGTACTCGACAACCTTGGTGGGCCGTGAGTGGCGGTAGTTGGGCTTGTCGTGGAGGAGGGACAGGCCGGCCAGGGCGCCGGAGAGCAGGGCCAGGGCGCGGTCGTTGGGCAGGAAACCGTACCAACGCAGTACCCCCTCCCGGTCGGCCGCCGTGAGCGCCTCCCGGACGTCCGGGTCCGCCGCGCCGGCCACCTCGACCCGGGGGCCGGGGCCCAGCCGCCGGGCCGTCTCGATCAGATCCAGCGCGCCGCGGGCCCGGGACAGGTGGCCCACGTAGACGACCCGGTCGGTGCCGGGGGGCTCGGGCGCCTGTACCGGCGCGGTCGTGAAGTTCGGCACCACCGGGTGGGTGCGGCGGAACCGCCCCTGGTAGGCGTCCTCGGCGAGCAGCAGCCGCAGATGGCGTTCCGCGAGCCGTTCGGCCGCGAGCACGCCGAACCGCAGCGGTGCCCGCAGCGGTTTCGGTATCCAGCGTTTCGTCGCCAGCGCGACACCGGTGTCCTCGTGGACGTCCCACACCACCACCGGACCCGTCCCGGACCGCCGCCACCGGCGCAGCGTGCCGGGGAGCGCCAGCAGCAGCTCCGGATCGTGCAGCAGGACCACGTCCGCCTCGTGGCCGCGCTCGGCGAGCAGCACCCGGGCCGCGCCCACGGCGCCGCGGCGGCTGCGGCCCGCCGCCCTGGGCAGGTCGATGGCTTCGACGTCGGGCCGGGGCAGCACCTCACGGGCCGCGAACGGCGCCGCGTACACCACGTGGTGCCCGCGGTCCCGCAGCGCGCCGATCTGCCGGTGCAGGATGCGCGCGTCCTCGGGGTGGTGGACGACGGTGACGACGAGTATCCGCATCTGAGCGCCTTTCGGCCCGCACGCCTCGGAGCCCTTCGACTCCGGTCCGTGGAAGGGGGGTTGCAGCAGCGGTGGGGGGCGGGGACGGAGCGGGCTACAGGACCTCGACACCGGGTCGGAAGATCCGTCCCCGGGTGTCGAAGAGCAGACGGGACTCGTCGCCGAGAGCGGGGAGGTCGTACGCGGAGTGGTCCTGGAGCAGGATGGTCAGGTCGTACGAGCGCGCCGCGGCCAGCACGTCGGTGACGCGCGGCACGGCCCGGCCGTCCACGAACCAGGCCGGGACGAACGGGTCGTGGAAGGCGATCTCGGCCTCCCGCTCCCGCAGCAGCCGGGCCACCGGCAGCGCCGGTGACTCCCGCTGGTCGGCGACGTCCGGTTTGTAGGTGACGCCCAGGAGCAGCACCCGCGAGCCGTGCAGGGGCCGGCCCTCGTGGTTGAGCAGGTCCTGGGCGCGCCGGACCACGTACTGCGGCATGTGCGCGTTGATCTCCCGGGCGAGTTCCACGAACCGGAACTCGTGGCCCATCGAACGCACTTTGTACGACAGGTAGTTGGGGTCGATCGGAATGCAGTGGCCGCCCACCCCGGCACTCGGCCTGAAGGCCTGGAAGCCGAACGGCTTGGTGCCGGCGCACCGGATCGCGTCCCACACATCGAC
>NZ_JBEYFC010000927.1:0-1908 GCF_040634175.1 Streptomyces sp. NPDC007162 | reverse complement strand
CGCCGAGCAGCGCCTGCCGATGCTGGTCGACCAGCTCTCCCGCACCGACCCCGGCCGGGGCACATCTTCATCGACCCGAACCCGGACGCGGCCACCTCGTACGCCGAGCGCCGCCGCCTGTTCGAACTGCCCCGCTCCAGCTGGGGCGACTACCACACGGAACTGCTCTCGGCGGGCGGCGGCATCTTCCCCCGCAGCGCCAAGTCCATCCCGGTCAACAGCCACATCCGCGAGGCCCTCGGCATCGAGGACAAGGTCGCCAAGCTGACCCCGGCCGACCTGATGAAGGCGATCCTTCACGCGCCGGTCGACCTGCTGTGGAACGGCGGTATCGGCACCTACGTCAAGGCGTCGACCGAGTCCAACGCCGACGTCGGCGACAAGGCCAACGACGCCATCCGCGTCGACGGCGCCGACCTGCGCGTCAAGGTCGTCGGCGAGGGCGGCAACCTGGGTCTGACGCAGCTCGGCCGGATCGAGTTCGCCCGCCGCGGCGGCAAGATCAACACCGACGCCATCGACAACAGCGCCGGTGTGGACACCTCCGACCACGAGGTGAACATCAAGATCCTGCTCAACGGCGTGGTCGCGGACGGCGACATGACGGTCAAGCAGCGCAACAAGCTGCTCGCCGAGATGACCGACGAGGTCGGCTCCCTGGTGCTGCGCAACAACTACGCGCAGAACGTGGCCATCGCCAACGCCCTCGCCCAGTCCGGGGACATGCTCCACGCCCAGCAGCGCTTCCTGCGCCACCTGGTCAGGGAGGGCCACCTGGACCGCGCCCTGGAGTTCCTGCCCACCGACCGGCAGATCCGTGAGCGCATCGGCACCGGCCAGGGCCTGACCGGCCCGGAGACGGCCGTCCTGCTGGCCTACACGAAGATCACCGTCGCCGACGAGCTGCTGGCGACCTCGCTGCCGGACGACCCGTACCTGAGCGGGTTGCTGCACGCCTACTTCCCGACGGCCCTGCGCGAGCGGTTCGCCGCCGCGCTCGCCACCCACCCGCTGCGCCGTGAGATCACCACCACCGTGCTGGTCAACGACACGGTCAACACCGGTGGTACGACCTACCTGCACCGGTTGCGCGAGGAGACCGGGGCCTCCCTGGAGGAGATCGTCCGGGCGCAGACCGCGGCCCGCGCGATCTTCCGTTCGGCGCCGGTGTGGGACGCCGTCGAGGAACTCGACAACAAGGTCGACGCGGCCGTGCAGACCCGGATCCGGCTGCACTCGCGCCGGCTGGTCGAGCGCGGCACCCGCTGGCTGCTCAACAACCGGCCGCAGCCGCTGCAGCTCCTGGAGACCGTCGACTTCTTCTCCGAGCGGGTCGAACAGGTCTGGCAGCAGCTGCCGAAGCTGCTGCGCGGCGCGGACCTGGAGTGGTACCAGCACGTGCACGACGAACTGTCCGGCGCCGGGGTGCCCGACGAGGTCGCCACCCGCGTGGCGGGCTTCTCCTCCGCCTTCCCGGCGCTGGACATCGTCTCGGTGGCCGACCGCACCGGCAAGGAGCCGCTGGAGGTCGCCGAGGTCTACTACGACCTCGCCGACCGCCTCGGCGTCAGCCAGCTGATGGACCGCATCATCGAGCTCCCGCGCGCCGACCGCTGGCAGTCGATGGCCCGCGCGTCCATCCGCGAGGACCTGTACGCGGCCCACGCGATGCTCACCGCCGACGTCCTCGCCGCCGGTGACGGCACCTCGACGCCCGAGCAGCGCTACCAGGCCTGGGAGCAGAAGAACGCGGCGATCCTGGGCCGGGCCCGGGCCACCCTGGAGGAGATCCGCAGCTCGGACTCCTTCGACCTGGCCAACCTGTCGGTGGCCATGCGGACGATGCGGACGCTGCTGCGCACGCACGCGTAGCCGTACGACGCGAAAGGCGCCCCGGGCCGGTGCGGC
>NZ_JBEYFC010000926.1:0-1909 GCF_040634175.1 Streptomyces sp. NPDC007162 | reverse complement strand
GGGCTGCCCGGCCTCGGCCTTCCTGCCGACCTCGGGCAGCTCGAAGAAGACGATGTCACCGAGCGTCTTCTGGGCGTGGTCGGTGATACCGACGGCGTCGTGGATCAGGGTCCAGAAGGCACCGCAGGCGTACAGGCCGTACACCGCCGACGGGTAGTGGAGGCTTCCGGTCGCCGCCGTCCAGCCGATCAGCACGTAGACGCTCATGACCAATGCCAGGAACGCCGAGGGCCAGAAGAAGACGCGTTTCATGAAGGGGTACGCGACGATCAACGGGTACGAGGCGGCGGCGACCAGAACCGTCTGCGTGTTCACCACCGCCAGGACCAGCAGCGCGACCGCGGCCTGTGCGGCGGCGAACAGGAGGGCGTTCCCGACGCTGATCGTCCCCGACGCGACCGGGCGCGACACGGTGCGGGCGACTCGGGCGTCGACGTCCCTGTCCACCGCGTCGTTGACCGCGCAGGCCGCGCCGCGCACCAGCACCGCCGCGACGGCGAGCACCACGACCGCCAGGAGGTCCGGTCTTCGACCGGAGGCGAGGACGGCGGCCCACAGCCCTGGAAGCAGGTAGAGAACGTACCCCGTGGGCCTGTCCAGCCGCATCAGCAGGAGGTATGCCCGGACCGGGTTCGGGCTCTTCGAGACGACGTCCGTAGATATCTTGTGCAGCATCAGGATCCGATCACCAAGTCACCGGAAGGTGGACCAACCCGCCGATCAGCGTGTTGTGGCGCAGACTCAGCTCTTCCACACCGACGGCCAGACGCAGGGCCGGGAAGCGCGCGACGAGTTGGCCGATCACCACCTGGAGTTGCATGCGGGCCAGCGTCGCGCCGACGCAGTGGTACGCGCCGTGTCCGAACACGAGGCTGTCCGTGGTGTCGCGCGTGACATCGACCCGGTCGGCGTCGGTGAAGGCCGTCTCGTCGTGGTTGGCCGCGATGATGTTCAGCAGCACCAACTCACCGGTCCGCACGAGGACCCCGTCGATCTCGAAGTCCGTCAGCGCATAACGGGGGATACCACCGTTGTGCGGGTTCGGCATCGACATCCGCAGGGTTTCCTCGACCGCGCCGGGAACGAGGCTCGGGTCGTCCAGCAGCGCCTGCCACTGGTCCGGGTTGGCCAGCAACAGCGACACGCAGGTGCCGAGCCGGGCCACCGTCGTCTCGTAACCGCCGAACAGCAACAACGCCGTCAGCCCGAGAACCTCGTTGTCGTCGATCCCCTCGGTCGCGCAGATCCTGGAGATCACGTCATCGCCCGGATTCCGCCGTTTGTCGGCGACAAGTCGCCTGCAGTAGCCGAACAGTTCGCCCAGCCCCTGTTCGGACCTCGCCGGGTCCCCGACGTTGGCGGCGTCCTGGGTCCAGCCGCCGAACTTGTCCTTGTCCTCCTGGGGTACGCCCAGCCACTCGCACATCACCTGAATGGGCAGCGACAGAGCCAACGCCTGACGCAGGTCCACCGGTGGCTCCTGCCCGGCCAGTCCGTCCAGGAGCTGCCCGGTCAGTTTTTCGACGTAGGGCCGCAGTGCCCGCATCCGCTCGGGTGCGAAGTGCGGCTCGAGCAGCGCACGCAACCGGGCGTGGTCGGTGGCGAAGTCGCCCAGCAGGCCGGAGAGAAGCGCCGACCCGCTGTCCTTCGCCGCTGCCTGCGGATCGGGATTCGAGCGGCCGAGCCGGTCGTCGTCGAGCAACTGCCGCACCCAGGCATGAGCGGTGACCAGCCACGCCTCCTCGCCCTCGGCGGTACGAACGCGATGGACCGCGCCCTGGGACTGGAGCGTGCGCAGCCCTGGCGCGAGGTGCAGCACGTTCGTCTGCTCAAGGGGCAATTGGGCTGGGGTACTCACTGACGGCCTCCGCCGGAATCGGGGTTCGGACCACCATGTCGAAGACCTGCC
>NZ_JBEYFC010000925.1:0-1959 GCF_040634175.1 Streptomyces sp. NPDC007162 | reverse complement strand
GTGGCCCCGGCTCGCGCGGCGGAACTGGCGCGCCGTCAGCGGGCGCGTCGGTCTTTTGCTGGCCACCCAGCTGGCGCTCTTCGCGTGCGTGGGGACAACTGGCACGTTTATTCCGCCTATCCTGACGCACCGGGCGGCGCCTACGCCAACGTTGCGATCCGCAGTCAACGCTCGGGCGAGTGCCTCACGGTCCTGAACCAGGTCGCGCAGCCGGCGGGATTCGGAAACGAGGTGTCTCCGCGCCCCTGCAACAACTCTGCTGCCCAGGAATGGGCAAGTACCCGTAGCGCGGACGGCTACATCAACTACTTCAACTTCCAGTACCGGGTCTGCCTCGACGGCGGCTACGGGGACACCTACGGGTTTCCGGAGAACGGCTGCAACGCACACGGCGAGAACCACTACCAAGACTGGTACTACCTTCCCGCCGCCGTTTGACCTGTCTTTCCACCTCCGTCCGTCCGGTGCCTCTTCACAGTCGCTTCGTGAGCCGCGAGTTCTTCCGGGGTGCCCAGGAAGGCAGGACCGCAGCACGCCGGAAGACGCTGGACCACCATGGCGACGGCCTCCTGTGCTGTAGCCGCCGGGCCGACCGTCTGGTTTCGGAGCGGGCCGGAGACCCAGTACATGCCCCCCCGCAGCGGGCTGAATGTAAGGGATGTCCCAGGTCCACCGCTGTCCGGTGCAACGGCTGAAGTGGAGTTCTCCCATCCCGGTCCAGGGGAACAGTTGCCGCAGGGACGGCTCGGCGTAGGCCGCTTCCAACAGTTCCCCTCGTACTCGCCCGTTGTCTCGTACTGCCTGCCAGCCTGCTTCAACGGCGGCGTCGCGCGCTGCATCTCCGTTCACGTCACCATCGTGCACGAGGGGTGCGGCCGACCGGGGACACTGACTTGATCGGACAATCCCTTGAACTTGATCACATCAGGGCGTCCTGCGGGACGCCTGACCTTGCGGGGCGACGCGCTGGACGGCCGGTGCGGATGCTCGTCGACCTGGCGCTCGCGCCGGAACACCGCCGCGGTGACGGGGCTCTTTACGGCGGCCTCGGCTACCTGCTCAAGGAACGGGTGGGCCGGGTCGAGGAGTTCCTGGACGCGCTGCACCGGGTGGCGGCCGGCGGAAGCGGGGCTGTCCGCCAGGGCCGCTTGAGGTCGCGTCGTCGGACGCGGTGCTGCGGGCAAGGGGGCGGCCGTTTCATCGGTCCGGCATGGAGTCCCGGGACCTGGCGAGCAGCACCGAGGCCTGATAGCGGATGCTGGGTGCGACGGTCGTGTCCTGCTGGAGCGCGCGAAGTGCCGTCCGCGCCAGCTGCGGGTCGCGCTGCCACAGCCGTTTGGCGGCCCACAGACGGCTGAAGCTGTCCGTCGTGGGGGCGAGAGCGAGCTTCTCGAGCAGTTCGGCGCCGCTGGGATTGGTGTCCGACAGGGACGCCGCCGCCGACACACGCTCGCGGTCGGCCATGGTGGAGTCGTGCGCGAGGAAGTGCAGCAGCTCCGCCCCTTCGGAGGGGGTGAGCTCCGTCAGCTGCTCCGCCGCTTTCAATCGCTCATGCGAGGGCACGGCGCGATCACGGCCGAGAGCGTTCAGGTGCTGGAGGGCGAACGCCGAGTCGAATGCGGCCATCGCCAGTGCCGCGCGCGGATCGCCCGCTGGATCGAGTCTGGTCGCTGTCCATATGGCGGCCGCGCGGTCGTAGGCGTCCAGGGTTCCGTCCTGGGCGAGCGCGCGGAGGATGGGGGCGGCTTCCCCCAGGCCGGATCTGGCGAGTTCCTCAGCCGCAAGCGTGCGACTGAGGCCGTCCAGTGTGGCGTCGTGGGCGAGTCCGCGGGTCAGTTCGATGCCGGCCGCCTGGTCGAAATCGGTCAGCACCAGCGCCGCGATCACACGGTGGTGTCCGCCCAGCGACTGGTCGCTGACCAGTCGGCGGAGCAGACCCACGGTGCTGACGATGATGTC
>NZ_JBEYFC010000924.1:0-1962 GCF_040634175.1 Streptomyces sp. NPDC007162 | reverse complement strand
GGTCGACCGGCCGGCGCAGCGCGCGCTCGAGGACCGCGGCGATGCCGGCCGCTCCGGCGGCGGGCGCGTCGACCCTGTCCAGCGGAACCTCGACCCGGGGGACCACATGGGCCACCGGCTCGCCGTCGGCGTCCGCATACCGGGTGCGCAGCACCTCGTGCCGGTCGACCACGTCGGCCAGGGCGGCGGCGAGGGCCTCGGTGTCGAGGTCGCCCCGCAGGCGCAGCGCCAGCGGAAGCAGATGGTCCGCCGTGCCGGGTCGCAGTTGGTCGAGGAACCACAGTCGTTGCTGCGAGAAGGATGTCGTCCGGCCGTCACAGCGGTCCACCGGCTCACCTCCGAGGAGTCGGGTAGGTCGTCGCGTGCCTCGGGTGGTCGGGGCACGTCCGGAGCTTGCCGTTCGGGCGTGGCGGCGCAGTAGGGAAGGAGCGGCAGCGCCCGTCGCGGCTTTTGCTGCGTCAATGTCTCTGGTCGGGACCGGGACCGGCTCAGATCAGCCCGGTGCGGACGCCGTACGCCACCGCGTGCGCCCGGTTGCGGACCTGCAGGCGGGTCATCAGGTCGTACATGACGTTCTTCACGGTGTGCTGGGAGCAGGACAGTTCACGGGCGATGGCCGCGTTGCCGTGCCCCTCGGCGACCAGCGCGAGCACCGTCTTCTGCCGGGCCGTCAGCGGCGAGTCGGGCACGGGGCGCCGGCGCTCCGGCTCGTCGCCGGCCGCCTCGTCGAGGAGACGGGCCAGTACGCCGTACGACATCCGGCCGTCGCCGTACCGGGCGGCGTGGACGGCGGTGAGCAGGCGCTCCGGCGTGGCCTCGGCGGACTGCAGCATCGCCGTCACCCCGGCCCGCACGGCCAGCCGCACTCCCGCGGCGGTGAAGGTGTCGGCGACCAGCAGGAGAGGGCCGCCGCCGGGTTCCGGCCGGCCCTCGAGCGCCGCTCCCGGCGTCCGGCCCGCGGCAACCCGGACGACCCCGTCGCAGTCTCCGGCCGCCACCAGCTCGACGCCGGCCCGGCGCAGACCGGCGGCGACCGTGTCGCGGGCCGCCCCGCCCGCCGGGCACAGATGCACGCGCGGCGCGCCGTCGTCCCGCCCGGCAACCGGCGCCGCTTCGAGGACGAGGCCGGTCACAGCAGGCCCGTCCGCAGCGCGTAGGCCACCGCGTGGGCGCGGTTGCGCAGCCGGAACCGCTGGGTGATGTCGCGGACCACGGTGGTCACCGTCCGCGGCGAGTAGCAGAGTTCCTTGGCGATCTCATCGGTCT
Organism: Streptomyces sp. NPDC007162; assembly: GCF_040634175.1. Lineage (NCBI taxonomy): Bacteria > Bacillati > Actinomycetota > Actinomycetes > Kitasatosporales > Streptomycetaceae > Streptomyces > Streptomyces sp. NPDC007162. Next base: position 696 of record NZ_JBEYFC010000924.1, on the reverse strand, counting down.
CCCGGCCGTCGGCCACCATTCGCAGGACCGCGCGTTCCCGCTCGTCCAGGCCCCAGTCCGGGCCGCGGCCCCGTACGCCGGGATACGGGTCGGTCTCGGTGCTCTGGTCGAGCAGGCCGTCGATCAGGTCGGGGGGCACGGTGCAGTCGCCGCCGGCCACGGTTCGCACGGTCCGCGCCAGCCGGTCGGCGTCCACCTCGTGCCGGCGCAGGAGACCGCGGGCCCCGGCGTTGATGGCGTCCGCGGCCTCGGCCGCGGACATGTGGGAGGCGATCACGATGACGGCGGGCCGGTGCGGGCCGCCGCCGGTCGCGGCCACCAGATCGAGTTCCTCGCGATCCACTCGGTCGAAGATCACCACGGCCACGTCGGCCTTCTCCTCCGGCTGGACCAGTGCGATGTCCCGGTTGCCGGACAGGGCGCTGACGGCACCGGCTTCGAGCAGCGGGTCCAGGGCCACGACGCACAACGACAGGGGATTGCCCATGTGTACTCCTCGGTCAGCGCAGGACGAACCTCTCGGCGAGGAGTCTCGGCAACCCGTGCGCCGCGCCGCATGGGGCGCGATTACCCGCATTCCCGTGCCCCGCCGCGCCGGCCCCGGCCCGTACACCGACGGCCGGACCGCACACGGCCGCGCGCTGCCGGACGGAGCCCGGCCGCCTGGCCCGCTCGCCCCGGCCGCGGCGCCGTCGT
>NZ_JBEYFC010000923.1:0-1969 GCF_040634175.1 Streptomyces sp. NPDC007162 | reverse complement strand
GCTCTGGACACGCTCGTGCAGTCCCTGACGACCGCGCCGTCCGGGGTGGCCGCGGCCGTCAACGAGACCGTCGTACCGCGTGCGCGGTGGTCGGCGACGGGCCTCGCCGAGGGCGACCGGGTGGAAGTCCTGACCGCCGTGCAGGGAGGCTGAGCGCCGTGGCCGACGATCCTTTCGTGCTCGGGGGTACGACGTTCTCCTCCCGGTTGATCATGGGTACCGGGGGTGCGGCCGGCCTGGAGGTGCTGGAGCGGGCGCTCGTCGCCTCCGGGACCGAGCTGACCACGGTCGCGATGCGGCGGGTGGACCCGGGGGTACGGGGCTCCGTGCTGTCGGTGCTGGAGCGGCTGGGGATCCGGGTGCTGCCGAACACGGCGGGGTGCTACACCGCCGGGGAGGCCGTGCTGACCGCCCGGCTGGCGCGGGAGGCGCTGGGGACCTCGCTGGTGAAACTCGAGGTCATCGCCGACGAGCGGACGCTGCTGCCGGATCCGGTGGAACTGCTGGACGCCGCGGAGACGCTGGTGGACGACGGGTTCACGGTCCTGCCGTACACCAACGACGATCCGGTGCTGGCGCGGAAGCTGGAGGACGTGGGGTGTGCGGCGGTGATGCCGCTGGGGTCGCCGATCGGGTCGGGGCTCGGGATCCGCAACCCGCACAACTTCCAGCTGATCGTGGAGCACGCGCGCGTGCCGGTGATCCTGGACGCCGGGGCCGGTACGGCGTCGGACGTGGCGTTGGCGATGGAGCTGGGGTGTGCGGGGGTGATGCTGGCGTCGGCCGTGACGCGGGCGCGGGATCCCGAGCGGATGGCGCTGGCCATGCGGGCCGGGGTGGAGGCGGGGCGGCTGGCCCGGCTGGCGGGGCGCATCCCCCGGCGGTACTTCGCCGAGGCGTCCTCTCCTGCGGAGGGCCTGGCCGTGCTCGACCCGGAGCGCCCCGCGTTCTGACCCCGGCCCGCTCCCGCGGGGGCGGGCGGACGGATCAGGGTTGGTGCAGTTCGGTGTTGGCGCGGTCTGTGATCAGGGTGAGTACGCGGCCCGCCGTCGCCAGGTCCTGCTCCGGGATGCCTGCGTACAGGCGGGCGGCGATCTCGGCGCTCTGTGCTGAGGTGCGCTCGTAGAGGTCACGGCCGGGGTCCGTGAGCCGGAGCCGGGAGGGGTCCGCCGGGGTCGGCTCCAGCAGCCTCGCGGCCGTCAGCTCCTCGATCGCCCCGCGCGCGACCGACTCGTCGGTCTTCAGCGCGCCGGTGACCTCGTCGACGAGGTCGTCACGGCCGACGGAGTCACCGGCGACCACGGCCGCCCGGAGCGTGACGCTCTGGTGGAAGGTGATGCCGTGACGGGCCAGGACACCTTCCAGGAGGGCGCGCGGGGCGTGGTGGGCCAGCGCTATGACGCGGGCGTCGACGGCGGGTGCGGTGGTCATGACTGCTCCGTCTCGTTCTCGGTGTGCGGATCAAGAGGTGCGTCGAGCAGGGTCTCGAGGTCGTGGGCGAGCTGTCGGGCGCGCGGGCCGTGCTGTCCCCCGAGCGGCTCCAGCATCTGGTCCAGCAGGCCCTGGACCACCGTGATCGCCCGCCCGGTGACATCGCGCCCCTGTCCGGTGAGCGTCAGCTGCATGGCCCGCGGGTCACCGGGGTCGCGGGTGCGGGCGAGGAGGCCGGCGGCCTCCAGGGCACGGGCGAGCTTCGAGACGTACAGCGGTTCCAGGCCGGTGTGGTCGGCGAGGCGGCGCTGGCTGGGCCGCTCCCCGGTGCGGCCCATGCCGTACAGGGACGCCAGCAGCGCGTACTGGGCGTGGGTCAGGCCCAGCGGCGCGACCGCCCGGTCGACGGCCACCCGCCACTTCATCGACAGGCGCCAGACCAGGAACCCGGCCGTGGCGCTCTCGGTTGCCTCACTCATGAGAGATACAGTACATGGCTACTATGTACATGGCTACCGTTTTCGGTGGCGAGCGTCAC
>NZ_JBEYFC010000922.1:0-1980 GCF_040634175.1 Streptomyces sp. NPDC007162 | reverse complement strand
TGATGGTCCCGGCGGGCCACGCCACCCAGTCCGTCGTGGACGAGCTCAAGGACCTGCTGTCCGAGGGCGACACGGTGGTCGACGGCGGCTCGTGCCGTCGGTGTTCGGAGGTCTCAGGTCGGTCAGGTGGGGGTTGGGCGCAGGGCGGGCAGGGCGATGCCGTCGGCGCCGCATTCGACGACGAGTTCGTCGCAGAAGACGTGGAGGGGATCCCGCGCGTCGCGGGTCGAGGCCGATCTGCAGGCCGCGGCCGGCGTCCAGGTAGCGGGTGTCGCCGCCGGGCAGGACGAACGCGTCGTACTCTCCAGGCTTTCGAGCGAACGCGATGCTGCACTGCGCGCCAGGCCGCACCGACGTCGCACTCGCGGCCAACTCCGGTTCCTACAACGCCGGTATCGCGGCGGGCGCCGCGCTCGGGGGACTGGTTCTGCCGCTGACCGGCGTGCGGGACACCTTCCTGGCCGGTGGGCTGCTGACCACCGGGGCCTGCGCGGTGCCGGTCGGTCGGCGAGGGGCGGCGTCACGGACCGAATCGCGCCGGACGGCACCGGCGGCAGTGCCCGGTCAGGGGCTTTCTTCGGGGGCGCCGGGCCGCCACAGCCAGCGCAGAGCGTCCGGCAACAGGACGCCACCGTGGTTGGGGCTGTGTCCGCCGTCTCCCAGGACGAGGCGGAAGTCGTAGCCCGCTTCGGCGAGAGCCGCTGCCACGCGCAGGTTTTCGGCGAGCCAGTTTCCCTGCGGCTCGTTCCAGCGGAGGTCGCGGTGGCCGGCTTGCATGAAGATGCGCAGCGGCATGCGGGGGACGCGGGGAATGAGGTCCGGGTAGGGGTTGCCGTCCGGCATCTGCGCGAAGCTGGACAGGTATCCGATGATGCGGCGGAACCTGTCCGGACGCAGCCACGCGGCGGTGAAGGCGCAGTTGCCGCCACTGCTCCCGCCGCAGATGCCCCACCTGCCGGGTTCCTGGGTGATGGTGTAGCGCTCCGCCACCTGCGGGATGATCTCGGTGAGGAGGAAGGTGACGTACCGGTCGTCGAAGGCGTCGTACTCGGCGTTGCGGTTCTTGGGGTTCTCCGCGTCGGGGAAGACGCCAGGATCGACGAACACGCCGATCGCGACGGGGATGTCGCCGCGGTGAACGAGGTTGTCCAGGACGATCGCGCCGCGTACCTCCCCCGCGGGGTCCAGGTACCACCATCCGTCCTGGAACACCATCAGGGATGCCGGTTCCGCCGGGTCGTACTGTGCGGGCACGTGAACCCAGAACTTCCGGACGGTTCCCGGATAGACCTCGCTGTCCCGCCACTCGAACCCGACCGTCTCGCCGGCGGGCACCCCCGGTTGCGGAGCGGAATCGGGTCCGTGGACATAGCACACGTCCGACTGGTCGACCGGAAGGGGCTGATAGGGCATGTCGATGGTCACGGGGAGCAAGGGTAGGACGATCACCACCCTTGACCGCAAGGGAATTCCCTCGATGCCGCCTCTGGTCGTCAGCGCCGGACGGAAGACTTCCCGGCACGATCGGACCGCCGCCAGCCGAGCCTGCTCCTGGAGGGGCTGGGCGGTGCGGCAACCAGACCATCCTGGCGGCCGGTACAGAAAAGAAGCTGATACGAGACATAAGGGAAACTGACTCGTGGGTCATAACTTAAAGAGTTCAAGTGGTCATGCTACGATCTTCGGGGTCGGAGCGACGTCGCGCATGCTCCGATGCGCCCTCGTAGACATGGACGGAGAGTTCCATGCCGGAACCCCACACCACTCCGACGAGACACTTTCCTTCGGCGTCGTTGTCCATGGTTCCGTTCGATCCTTGCATTGCTGGATCGAGGCGCTCTTCGTGGCCGAGAACGTGAAGCTGTTCGCCTCCGGCTTTGCGAGCCGAAAAGAACGCCGGGAAATACCTTGGCGACATCCATGGAACGCGTCAGGTGGGGGACCTGTGCGCAAAAGCACCAGCTAGAAAGATGAGAGACA
>NZ_JBEYFC010000921.1:0-1991 GCF_040634175.1 Streptomyces sp. NPDC007162 | reverse complement strand
GTCAGCGAGGTCTTGCCGATGTCCATGACGGGACGCCGGGTGTGTCGGCGAGGATGAACCGGCGCTTCGGGGTGGCGAAGTACCGGTAGGCGACGTCGATGGTGATGCCCTGTTCGCGCTCGGCGCGCAGCCCGTCGGTGAGCAGGGCCAGGTCCGGGGCGTCCTGGCCGCGGCTGGCGGAGGCCCGCGCGACGGCCTCCAGCTGGTCGGTGAGGACCGACTTGGAGTCGTGCAGCAGCCGACCGACGAGGGTGGACTTGCCGTCGTCGACCGAGCCGGCGGTCGCGAACCGCAGCAGCGTGGTCTCGTCCAGACCGAGTTCCGTGGTGGTCGTGCTCATCTCTAGAAGTACCCCTCGCGCTTGCGGTCTTCCATCGCGGCCTCGGAGAGCTTGTCGTCGGCGCGGGTGGCGCCGCGCTCGGTCAGCCGGGACGCGGCGATCTCGGCGATCACGGCGTCCAGCGTGGTCGCGTCGGAGTCGACGGCACCGGTGCAGGACATGTCGCCGACGGTCCGGTAGCGGACCTGACGCTTCTCGACGCTCTCGCCGTCCTTCGGGCCGCCCCACTCGCCGGCCGTCAGCCACATCCCGCCGCGCCGGAACACCTCACGCTCGTGCGCGAAGTAGATCTCCGGCAGCTCGATGCCCTCGCGGGCGATGTACTGCCAGACGTCCAGTTCGGTCCAGTTGGACAGCGGGAAGACGCGGACGTGTTCGCCGGGGGCGTGCCGGCCGTTGTAGAGGTTCCACAGCTCGGGGCGCTGGCGGCGGGGGTCCCACTGGGAGAACTCGTCGCGCAGCGAGAAGACCCGTTCCTTGGCGCGGGCCTTCTCCTCGTCGCGGCGGCCGCCGCCGAACACGGCGTCGAAGCGCTCGCTCTGGATCTTCTCGGTGAGCGGCAGCGTCTGGAGCGGGTTGCGGGTCCCGTCGGGGCGTTCGCGCAGCACTCCGCGGTCGATGTAGTCCTGCACGGAGGCCACGTGCAGGCGCAGGCCGTGCTGTTCCACGGTGCGGTCGCGGTACTCCAGGACCTCGGGGAAGTTGTGCCCGGTGTCGACGTGCAGCAGGGAGAAGGGGACCGGCGCGGGGGCGAACGCCTTCAGCGCCAGGTGCAGCATCAGGATGGAGTCCTTGCCGCCGGAGAACAGGATCACCGGCCGTTCGAACTCGCCCGCCACCTCACGGAAGATGTGCACCGCCTCGGACTCCAGCGCGTCCAGGTGAGACAGGGCGTACGGGGTGTCCGTGCCCTCCCCGTGGGTCGCCACGGTCGTCGTCATGCCAGTCCCCTCTCGCTGAGCAGCGCGTGCACGGACGCCGCGGACTCCTGCACGGTCTGGTGCTGCGACTCGATCCGCAGGTCGGGTGTCTCGGGCTCCTCGTACGGGTCGTCGACGCCGGTCAGTCCGGTCAGCTCACCGGCGGCCTGCTTGGCGTACAGCCCCTTCACGTCGCGTACGGAGCACACCTCGACCGGGGTCGCCACATGCACCTCGACGTAGGCGGTGCCGTTCTCCGCGTGGCGCTTGCGTACCGCGTCCCGGCTGTCCGCGTAGGGCGCGATCACCGGCACCAGGGCCTTGACGCCGTTGCGGGCCAGGAGTTCGGCGACGAAGCCGATGCGCTGCACGTTGGTGTGCCGGTCCTCGCGGGTGAAGCCGAGGCCCGCCGAGATGAACTCGCGGATCTCGTCGCCGTCGAGCACCTCGACGAGGTGGCCCTCCGCGCGCAGCCGGCCCGCCAGCTCGTACGCGATGGTGGTCTTGCCGGCACTCGGCAGACCCGTGAGCCAGACGGTGGCTCCGGTCGTCACGTGCAACTCCTCCGTGTTCGCCTGGAAGGCATGCGCGGTCATCCGTGCAGTCCGCACTCGGTCTTGGCCCGCCCCGCCCAGCGGCCGGCGCGCGCGTCCTCGCCCTCCAGCACCCGGCGGGTGCAGGGGGCGCAGCCGACGGACGTGTAGCCGTCCATCAGCAGCGGGTTGGTCAGC
>NZ_JBEYFC010000920.1:0-2010 GCF_040634175.1 Streptomyces sp. NPDC007162 | reverse complement strand
CACCAGCCGGTTGCCGCGCACCGAGCCGCCGTAGGTCTTGCAGGTCACCGGGACGAGCCGGTTGCTGTGCCGATGGCCGACCACGCGGTAGCGGGTGCTCGGGCCGGAGCGGACGTTGAGCCGGACGTGGTGCGTGGTCACCCGGCCGACGCTGCGGTACGTGGAGTGCCGGTGGTGACGCGGAGCCGCCGGGGCGGGCAGCGTGGTGTAGTTGTAGTACTGCACGATTCCCTGCGGCGCGGGGATCGGGGTGGCGGCGCTCGCGGTGGCGGCCCCGGCCGTGGGCAGGAACGCGAACACCGCGACCGTGGCCAGTAGGCCGTTCTTCAGGATCCGACGGGACATGGAAACCTCCGTGCTGTCGTGCTCGTGACCACGAAGCGTGATCACGATTCGGAGGATTGCCGTGGCCGGCGGGTGCCATGTCGTCCCGGCGTGCCCCGGGACGGGTGGGACGTCCCCGGGGACGGGTCCGGCCGTCCGGGGTCCGCCGCGGAGGTGCGCGACACCCTTGCCCGCGGGTGCCGGCCGTCGTGCGGAACGATGCGGGACGCGGGACGGGTCGGCGAAGGGTCGGCGAGCACGAACGTCGAACTTACTTGAGTTACGCAACGATATGGTAAACTGGGGGGTATGCCCACAGACTCCCCGCCCGCCGTCCCTGCCGCGACCCCGGAGGTCGTCGAGATCGAGCGCGCCCTGACGCGCATCACCTATCTGAGCACCCGCGCTCGCCAGCACGAGCGGCTGATGGCCCTCGCGGGAGTCCCGCTGGACCGTGCCGCGGTGGCTCTGCTGCGCCAGGTCGCCGACTCCGAGCCGTTGCGCCCGGGGGAGCTGGCGCAGCGGCTCGGGGTCGAGGCGTCGCATGTGACCCGCACGGTGCAGCAGCTCCAGCGGTCGGGTCATGTCACGCGGGTGCCGGACCCCGACGACCGCCGCGCCCAGCGGATCGAGCTCACGGACGCCGGCCGGGGGGCCGTCGAGCGCGTCCGGGACGCCGGGGCGCGTGGCATGCAGCTGGCCCTGGGGGACTGGCAGCCGGAGGAGCTGCGTCAACTGGCCGTGCTCTTCCATCGCATGGTCGACGACTTCCTGTCCTACGCGGTCGAGGACGAGCCCGGCCAGGAGGCCGGCGAAGCGGTGCCTCCGGCCCCGGCGGTCTGAGCTGCCGGGGCCGGCCCCCGGAAGTGCGACCCGGCACGTCGAACCCATTGACGCGCTCTTGCCATTCCCTTACTTTTCGGTCGAAGTTCCGCACGCTGATCGACATCTCGAACATGGAGGGATCCTCCGCACGTGAGACGTCTCATCGGCCGGACGCTGACCGCCGTCCTCGCCGCACTCGCCCTCATCCTGACCGTCACCCCCGCGCACGCGGCCGTCCCCTCCTCTCCCGCCGTGACCTTCACCAACCCGATCGCCGAACAGCGGGCCGACCCGCACATTTTCAAGCACACCGACGGCTACTACTACTTCACCGCCACCGTCCCCGAGTACGACCGCATCGTGCTGCGCCGTGCCACCACACTCCAGGGTCTGGCCACCGCCCCCGAGACCACCATCTGGACCAGGCACGCGAGCGGGGTGATGGGCGCCCACATCTGGGCTCCGGAGATCCACTACATCGACGGCAAGTGGTACGTGTACTTCGCCGCCGGATCCACCAGCGACGTGTGGGCGATCCGCATGTACGTCCTGGAGTCCGACGCGGCCGATCCGCGCACCGGCACCTGGACCGAGAAGGGCCGGATCGCCACCACCTGGGAGAGCTTCTCCCTGGACGCCACGACCTTCGCCGTCAACGGCGTGCGCTACCTGGCCTGGGCGCAGCGCAACCCCGCGGAGGACAACAACACCAGCCTCTTCGTCGCCAGGATGGCCAATCCCTGGACCATCAGCGGCACTCCGGTGGAGATCTCCCGGCCGACGCTCTCCTGGGAGACCGTCGGCTACAAGGTCAACGAGGGACCGGCCGTCATCCAGCACGACGGCAAGGTCTTCAGCAAC
>NZ_JBEYFC010000919.1:0-2014 GCF_040634175.1 Streptomyces sp. NPDC007162 | reverse complement strand
GGTAGTAATTCGGCCAACCTGCACCTCGTGATGTACGACACATGCCCCGGCGGGCGGCGGTTATGTCTGTTTTTTCGTGTCCGGCAGTGAAGAGTAATCGGTGCACCGCTCACGAAAAGACCGTGACATTAACGACGGATTGCTTTCCTGTCTCGTCACTTGTTCCCGGCTGGCCGAAAGTCACGGCCTGACCGTTTCTGAGCGACCTGCCCTGTCGGACGATGTCCCGTCCCGCCGCCGACGCAGGCGGCGGGACCGCGGAACCGCTGTGCGAGGGTCGGCCCGGGTGGCGGTGGCCCCCTCGCCTGGAGGGCTGTACTCCTCGCTGACTTGCCAGGGGTTTCGGGCGGTCGTTGCACCATCCGCCCGCAGCGGGCGCGCTGTCCCTCCAGGCGGTCCGGCCGGACCCGGTCGACCCCGAAAGAGAGGTCACCACCGCGAGGACGCGTGCGCCGCGTCCCCGGCTTGCCGAGCGCCCAAACATTGCTATTTCCAGCCAACCGGCCAGTCACTCAGCCTACTTGGTAAGTGAACGTTGACACGCCAGCGTCGTGTCGATGACGATCGTGGGAGCGCTCCCAAGATCACTTGCCCACCTGCTGCTTTTCCAGTTGAACGATCCGCGCCCTGCGCACACGCCCTCGCGTGTGCGTCGCCGTCCTTCGCCCGTACGCACCGGAAAGTGACTGCACGCATGCCCGATCGCACATCCGCACAGCCCGTCGCACAGCCCGGAGCCGCTCTCGGCACCCTCTTCGTGGAGCGCAACCTCGACCTCGTCGGCAAGCTCTACCAGCGTTCCGTCTACCCGGGCGCCTTCGACGTCGCCAGCGGCAAACGACTGTCCTCGCCGCTCGTCGTCGACCTCGACCCGACGACCGTCTGCGACCTCGCCTGCCCCGAGTGCATCAGCTCCCAGGTGCTGCACCATGGCCAGATAGGCAAGGACCGCATCGTCCGGCTCGCCCACGAGCTGGCCGAATCGGAGGTTCGCGCGGTGATCCTGATCGGCGGCGGCGAGCCGCTGCTGCACCGCTCCATCGGCGAGATCATCGAGGTGCTGCACGGTGCCGGTATCCAGCTCGGCCTGGTCACCAACGGCACCCAGATCCACCGGCACATAGACCATCTGTCCACCATGCTGTCCTGGGTTCGGGTCTCGGTGGACGCCGGCAGCGCCGGAACCTTCCAGACCTTCCGTCCCAGCCGCGGCAAGCACAGCGCCTTCCCGCAGGTCATCGACAACATGCGGCTGCTCGCCTCACGCAAGCAGGGCAGGCTCGGCTACTCGTTCCTGCTCATGCAGCGCTTCGACGAGGACGGGAAGGTCACCGCCAGCAATTACGACGAGGTCTACCAGGCCGGCGTGCTCGCCCGGGAGATCGGCTGCGACTACTTCGAAGTCAAGGCGATGCTGGACGAGGACCACTACACGGTCAACCAGTCCGCCGGGGACATCGAACTGGTCGAAACGCAGGTCGCCCGGCTGCGGGAGCTCCAGGACGACTCCTTCCACATCCTGCACTCCTCCAACTGGCAGGCCGTGCGCCGCGGTTCCGACCCGGTGCAGCCCAAGGACTACCGGACCTGCGCGGTCACCGAACTGCGCACCACCATCACACCCACCGGTGTTTTCGTCTGCCCCTACCACCGGGGGAACCCCAAGGGCCGGATCGGCGACATCTCACAGACGACCTTCGCCGAGATGTGGTCGGCAGCCGACACGACGGTGATCGACCCCAGCGAGGACTGCCGCTTTGTCTGTGCCCGGCACGCCACCAACCAGGAGATCGCCCTGCTCCCGGAGCGTCCCGCGCCGGACGACCTGGACGACGATTTCGACCCCTTCATCTGACGGCCTACCCGCCGTGCACCTGCCGTCCCTGCCCTCCCGGGCATCTCGAACGCCCCACCGACAAGGCCAGGAGCCCGTATGCGCTTAGCCGTGATCGGAGCCGGTGCCGCAGGGCGCCGAGCAGATAGCCGGCGACCTGCTCGCCCGCTACGACAGCGC
>NZ_JBEYFC010000918.1:0-2019 GCF_040634175.1 Streptomyces sp. NPDC007162 | reverse complement strand
ACCGCGCTGCGTGACCGCGTCGCCAACGCGGTCATCGGCGCCCATGCCTACCGGCTGTTCACCTACGCCGGCGCCGCACGGATCGCCTCCGGCGGGTCGATCGGCGCGGAGTCGAGCATGAACAAGGTGTTCTGGTCCGAACTGGACATCGCTCTGCACGAGACGGCGCTCGACCTGCTCGGCTCGTACGGTGAACTCGCCGATACCGCCGACGAGGCGCCCGGGGACGGTAGTTGGGCGGAGGGTTACACGTTCTCCCTGGCCGGACCCATCTACGCGGGCACCAACGAGATCCAGCGTGACATCATCGCCGAGCGGCTGCTCGGCCTGCCGAAGGGACGCCGGTGATGCGGTTCCTCCTCGACGACGAACAGCGGGAGTTCGCACGTTCGCTGGACGGCATGCTCGCGGCGGCGGACACTCCGGGCGCCGTCCGCGCGTGGGCCCGTGGCGACCAGAGCCCCGGACGAACTCTGTGGGCCCGCCTGGCGGAGTCCGGCGTCTTCGGCCTGGCCACGCCCGAGGAGTACGACGGACTGGGGCTGCTCCCGGTCGAACTCGCCGTGGCCTTCACCCAGTTGGGGCGACATGCGGTCCCTGGCCCGCTCGTGGAGACCGTCGCCGCGGCGACCCTCCTGGACCGCCTGGGCGACCGCACCGCCGCCACCTGGCTGCCCGGCATCGGGTCCGGGAAGACCGTCACGACCGTCAACCCGTTCACCGACGAGAGCCCCTACGCGCTGGACGCGGATGCCGCCGACCTGGTTCTGCTCGTGGCGGGCGGCACCGTACGCGTTGCCGCGTCCACGGGGCCCGTTCAGCAGTCCGCGGACCCGGCCCGCCGACTGTCCCGGCCGACGGGCGGCACCGTCCTGGCAGAGGGACCGCAGGTGCCGCGCGCCGCCGCGCACGCCGCCGACGTCGCCGCCCTGGCCACCGCGGCGCAGGCCCTGGGGGTGGGCCGGGCGCTGCTGGAGCAGACCGTCGCCCACGTTCGCCGGCGCCACCAGTTCGGTCGAGCGATCGGTTCCTTCCAGGCCGTCAAACACCGTCTCGCGGACGTCCTCATCGGCCTGGAGTTCGCGGAGCCGCTCGTCCATGCCGCCGCCCTCTCCCTGGCGTCCGCAGCGCCGCGGGCCGGCCGGGACATCGCGGCGGCCAAGGTCGCCACTGGTGAGGCGGCGTATTTCGCGGCCCGTGCGGCCCTGCAGTGCCACGGGGCGGTCGGATACACCGAGGAACTCGACCTGTCCCTGTGGATCCGCAAGGCCCGAGCCCTGCGGACTGCCTGGGGCACGCCCTCCGCCTGCCGTGCCCGCGTCCTCGCCCCCTGAACCGCGCTGCCGTACCAGCCCGTTCTCGGGAACTGCCGAGCTGCTGCAAGCCCCGCGGAAGCGACCGGTGGTCTTCGGCGGAGCGGTGAGCGTCGGCGGCGTCCGGCCTGTCAGGTGCGGTCGTGAAGAGTCACGTGGTAGCCGTCGGGGTCTGCGAAGGTGAAGGTACGGCCGAAGGGGCCGTCGATCGGTGCCGAGACGATGGTGTGACCGTCGGCGGCGAGCGCGTCGTGGATGGCCTGGACGTCGGTGGCGTGGAGCCAGAGCGCGACACCCGCCCCGGGCTGGGCGACGGAGGCGAGATCGGTGCCGGGCAGGACGTCGCGCAGTGCGAACGCGATCGGCTTCGTCTCGAAGACCACGGCGTGCGGGGGACCGGCCTGCGAGCGAACGAGGCCGAGGTACTGCTCGTAGAACGCCTGCGAACCGTTGAGGTCGCGTACTTGGAGGGAGATGAAGTCGGGGCCGGTGGCGGGCATGGTGATGCTCCTTCTCTACGTGTCAGATTCCTGACACGAGGCAATGTATGTCAGAATGCTGACATGAGTCAAAACGGTTTCGGCGTCGATCTGGACAAGTCACTGGGCTACCTGCTGAAAGAGGCTTCGAGCGCCCTGCGCGCAGCCATGGAGGAGGTGTTGCGGCCACTCGGGATGACCGTGACGCACTACTCCTGCCTCGAACT
>NZ_JBEYFC010000917.1:0-2024 GCF_040634175.1 Streptomyces sp. NPDC007162 | reverse complement strand
GACCTCGTCGTCCGGCCCGGTCGACCTGGGTGGCAGCTCGCGTAGCACCGTGTTGCGTTGTGAAACGGCCGGTGGCGGCAGTGTGATCGTCAAGGCGTTCGGCAACGAGCCGGAGTCCCTGCGCGGCTTCACGGCTGAGGCCGCTGGGCTGTCTCTCGGGATCGCCGGTCCCGAGGTGCTGGGTGTGGACCCCGAGGTTCCCCTGCTGGTCATGGCGGATCTCGGGAACGCGCCTACCCTGGCGGACGTTTTGCTCGGGAGCGATCCGACGGTCGCGGAGAGCGGGTTGCTGGCCTGGGCCCGCGGGCTTGGGCAACTGGCCGCCGCGTCGGTGCACCGGCGTGCCGATCTCGCGCGGCTGTGGTCCCTGTACGACAAGGGCATGCTGTCCTGGGGGGACGAGCCGTGGATCGCGCAGAGGGCCGCTGATCTGCTCGCGCTGCTCGACGGCGCCGGAATCGCAGTTCCTCCGGGCCTTGCCGGGGAGTTGGCCCGGATCGGGACAGCGGGTGGGGAGGAGTATCCGGCCTTCACCCCGGGTGACACCTGTCCGGACAACAACCTGCTCACCTCACAGGGGCTGCGGCTGATCGACTTCGAAGCGGCCTGTTACCAGTCGGTGTTCCTGACGGCCGCGTACTGCCGGATGCCGTTCTCCAGCTGCTGGTGCGTCTTCACCCTGCCGGCCGGGATCGCCGCGGAGATCGAGCAGGCGTATCGCGCGGAGGTCGTCGGTGTGTACCCGGCGCTGGCCGAGGACGAGGTGTGGCAAGCCGGCATGCGGCAGGCCATAGCGGTCTGGACGATGGACGCGACGGTGAGGATGCTTCCTCGCACCGTGGAGGACGAGCCGCTGCACCGGACTCGGCGTCCGGTCCCGACGAGGCGTCAGGTGCTGAGGCATCGCTGGGAGGTGGCGAGCACGCTGGAGGAGTTCCCGGCGTTCGCGGAGACGATGCGGTTGTTATTGCGTGAGGTCGCCGGAGGCTGGGAGGTGGCCCCTCTGCCGGGGTATCCGGCTTTCGGAAACCGAGGGGAGAGTCGGCCGTTTCAGGCACCGGCCGATGTAACGACTCCCGGCTGAAGGTACGTCGGGGCAGGATCTGTCGAATGTCTGCCGATCTTGTTCCTGATGACCTGTGGGAGCGGATAGTTCCGTTGCTCCCGCCGCGGCGTTCTCGGCGGTACTGCAATCCTGGGCGGTTGCCGGTACCGGACCGGGTTGCTCTGGCCGGCATCGTCTACGTGCTGCGGAAGGGCGTCGCGTGGCGGGATGTCCCTGCTCAGGTCGTCGGCTGCTCAGGGGTGACAAGTTGGCGTCGGCTTCGGGACTGGACCGAGGCCGGTGTCTGGCCCCGCCTCCACAACGCTCTCCTCGGTGAATTGAGAGCACGGGGACTGCTCGCGATGGAGGACACCGCGATTGACGGCTCTCACGTCCGCGCCCTGAAGGGGGGAGACCATGTCGGTCCTTCACCTGTCGATCGTGCGCGTCCTGGCTCCAAGCACCATGTGATCGTCGACCAGCATGGCACTCCGCTGGCCGTCTCCGTGACCGGGGGAAATCGGCACGACGTCACGCAGCTGATCCCGTTACTGGAAGCGATCCCACGTATCCGGGGATTGCGCGGTCGCCCCCGCAATCGGCCCAAACGGCTGTACGCCGACCGCGGCTACGACTTCGACAAGTACCGCCGCCTGTTGTGGGCGCGCGGGATCAAGCCCGTCATCGCCAGACGCGGGGTCGCACACGGTTCGGGCCTTGGGCGCACCAGGTGGGTGGTTGAGCGCACATTCGCCTGGCTCCATCAGTTCAAACGGCTGCGGATCCGCTACGAGCGCCGTGCCGATCTCCACCAAGGGCTGCTGGAGCTGGCCTGTGGAATCATCTGCCTTCGCCGACTCCGGAAGGCATTCTGAAACGATCAGTACTGATCTTTTCGTAAGTTCGGTGGGTGTGGTGGGTGGATGGTCAGGCCGGTGTGGGCGAGGAATGACCAGGGCAGTTGTGGGTTGGTGTTGAC
>NZ_JBEYFC010000916.1:0-2025 GCF_040634175.1 Streptomyces sp. NPDC007162 | reverse complement strand
GCCGCGGAGTACCGCGCGCTGCTGGTCCGCCACCCCTGGCTCTCCCCGCTGGCCGGCCGCTACCTCAACATCGGCCCCCACTCGCTCGCGTTCTCCCGCGTCGTCCAGCGGGTCGTCCGCCGCGCGGGCCTGCCCGCACAGGGGGTGACGGGGGCGATCTCGGCCGTCTTCCAGTTCGTCTACGGCTACGGCACGATCGAGAGCCACTTCGCCGCGCGGGTGGCGGCGGCCGGCATGACGGCCGACGAGTACTTCGACTCCGCGATGGACGCCGTGACGGAGGTCCCGGACACGGCGAGGATCATCGAGGAGTCGAGAGACCTCATGGCGGCGAGGGGCGGCGACACCGTCGCCGAGATGCTGGACAGGGACTTCACCTTCGCCCTGGACCTACTGATCGCAGGAATCGAGGCCAAGGTGCAGCGCCCCGAAAGGGGCGCGGGGCCGTGACCGAGATGCGGCTCCGCCGCGTGGGCGCGAGCAGTCCGACACGGCCCGCGCCCGCGAACAGGGACGCACCCCCGGGCTCCTAGGCGTCCGGCGAAGCCAACCGCGCCGGGAACCCCCCGGTGGCCACCGGCCCCCACCGCTCCGGCGTCACCCGGATGATCGACTTCCCCTGCCGTACCATCGCGGCCCGGTACTCGTCCCAGTCCGGGTGCTCCCCCGAGATGTTCCGGAAGTACTCCACCAGCGGCTCCACCGACTCCGGCGAGTCGATAACCTCGGCCCGCCCGTCCACCTGGACCCACGGCCCGTCCCACTCGTCGCTCAGGACGATCACGCTCACCCGCTCGTCCCGCTTCGCGTTCCGCGTCTTCGCCCGTTCGGGGTAGGTGGAGGCGACGATCCGTCCGGAGTCGTCGACACCGCAGGTCAGCGGCGACCCCTGCGGGCTCCCGTCGGCCCGCCGGGTGAGCAGGATCGCGCGGTGGCGGGGTCGTACGAAGTCCAGGAGTTCGTCGAGGGAGACGGACGTGTTCGTCGCGATGTTCGGTGCCATGCGGCCAGCCTAGGGCCGGGGCGCCCGCTCAGCCTGTCCCTGGTGGGCCCACCCTGGGCCCGCCCTCATGCCTGCGGCAGCGACTCGCCCTGTACCGCCTGGACCTCCAGCTCCACCTTCAGGGTCGTGCCGATCGCGGCGATGCCCGCCTGGACGACCTGGTTGTAGTTCATGGCGAAGTCCTCGCGGTGCAGCTCGGTCGTCGCGCGGAACGCGGCCCGGGTGCCGCCCCAGGGGTCGGCGCCGGTGCCGAGGTAGGCGAGGTCGAGGTCGACGGGGCGCACCACACCGCGCAGCGACAGCTCGCCGTGCACCGTCCAGCGGTCCGCGCCCGCCGCCGTCACGCCCGTCGAGACGTAGGTGATCTCCGGGTGGCGTTCGACGTCCAGGAAGTCGGCGGAACGCAGGTGGGTGTCGCGCATGCCGTTGCCGGTGTCGATGGAGGCGGCCCGGATGACCGCCTGGACGCGGGACTTGGTGACGTCGTCCGGGGCGATCTCGATCGACGCGGAGAAGTCCGTGAAGCGGCCCCGCACGCTGGAGATGCCCAGGTGCTGGGCGACGGCGCCGACCGTGGAGTGCGCCGGGTCCACGGTCCACGGGCCGGGCGGCGGCAGCTCGGTGCCGCCCTGCCGGGACAGGGTGACCGTGCCGATCTCGGCGCGGCCGCTGGCGGTGACGATGGCGCTGGCGGCGGTGGGCGCGTAGCCCACGGCGGTGACGATGACGGTGTACGCCCCGGGCGCCAGCGGGTTCGGGTCACGGACCGTGCCCTCGTCGTCGGCCTCGGCGCGCAGCACCTGGCTGCCGGTCATGTCGGTCACCGTGACGACCGCGTGCGACACGGCCCATCCGTCCCGGGTGCGGATCCTCGCGGTCAGTCCCATCCCGTTTCTCCCTGCGAACACTCGAACAGTCATGTGGTAAGACAGTCAGAAACCATGCATCTGGCCCCCACCGAACGCCAGCAGCGGCTGCGCACCGAACTGCGCTCCTACTTCAGGAGCTTGATCCCGTTCCCC
>NZ_JBEYFC010000915.1:0-2026 GCF_040634175.1 Streptomyces sp. NPDC007162 | reverse complement strand
GGCCGACTCCCTCGGCCGCCGTCTCCGCGTTGTGCGCGTGGGCGAGGTGGTGCAGTCCGAAGACGGAGTCCATACCGGCGTGCAGACCCTGCAGGTCCTCGGCCTGGTTGACGGCGCGCTCGGTGAGGGCCAGACCCATGCGGTTGACCATGCCCACCTCGTGGGCCCGACGCGCGCTCATACGGTCGCCCGTGTGGAGGAACTCCTTGGCCATGCGCGGTGGCATCGCCCACGCGTGGGCGAAGTACTCAACGACGGCTTGGGCAGTTCGCGCCGGCGGCGGCACATGCCGAGGCGGGCCTCGGACTCGCGGGCGAAGCGGCTCTCCGCGCCCCGTCTGCCGGAATGGTCCCACCACGGCCCGGCCGTGCGTTCGAACGGGAGATGCGCGTCCCGCTCGGGCGTGCCGATGGCGTGTCCCGCGGAGAAGTGCTTTCCCTCCCCCGCCAGGACGACGACCCTGGCCTCGGTACGGGCAGCGGACATCCGCCCCCTCCTTTTCTAACAAGTGTTTGGTAGGTTAGCCTACGA
Source organism: Streptomyces sp. NPDC007162 (assembly GCF_040634175.1). Taxonomy (NCBI): domain Bacteria; kingdom Bacillati; phylum Actinomycetota; class Actinomycetes; order Kitasatosporales; family Streptomycetaceae; genus Streptomyces; species Streptomyces sp. NPDC007162. The sequence goes on along the minus strand of NZ_JBEYFC010000915.1, from coordinate 1,495 downwards.
GGTGTCAGCCGTCGAGAGCCGACCGGAGCCGCTCATGAGCAGCGTCGAAGACTTCCGCACCGAGTTCCGCGCCTGGCGGCGTGCCCATCTCACGGCAACAGGTGGCGCTGCACGAGGAGTGTGCGCTCGCCGACGCGGCCGCCCGGGTGAACCCCGTCGGCGAGCAGCTGTTCGGCCCCACCCTCATCGCCTTCGGTGCACCCGAACAGCGCGACCGCTTCCTGCCGCCGATCGTTGCCGTCGAGGTGCTGTGGTGCCAGGGCCACAGCGAGCCGGACGCCGGATCGGACCTCGCGAACGTGCACACCCGTGCGGTGCGCGACGGCGAGGAATGGGCGGTCACCCGGCAGAAGATCTGGACCTCGCCGACCCACGTGTTCTTCGACGGAGCGCGTACGGCGGCCGGGCATGTCGTCGGGCAGCCCGGGGCGGCTGGCCTGGCACCGGGAACTGGGCGAACACGCCATGGACGTGTGCGGTGCCGACGCCATGCCGGCGGCCGGGCGAGCCGTACGACCTCACCGACTGGCGGCGGCTGTTCCTGTTCTCGCGTGCCGACACCCTCTACGCCGGATCCGACGAGATCCAGCGGACCATCATCGCCGAGCGCGTCCTCGGCCTGCCCAAGGAGGCCCGCCCGTGACCACCTCCCCGCCGCCCTACGTACCCGGCCATCAGCTCCTGGCAGGACGTGGCGCCGTCATCACCGCGGCCGCCGGTGCCGGCATCGGCGGGGCGACCGCGCGCAGGCTGCTGGAGGAGGGTGCGAGCGTCGTCGTATCGGATGCGCACGCGCGCCGGCTGAAGGACTCCGTGGCCGAACTCACCGACGCCTTCGGGGCGGACCGGGTCGCCTCGCTGCCCTGTGACGTCACCGACGAGGAGCAGGTCGCCGCGTTGTTCGACCTCGCCGAGGAGCGGCACGGGCGGCTGGACATCGTGGTGAACAACGCCGGTCTCGGCGGCACCGCCGATCTCGTCGACATGAGCGACGAGCAGTGGAACCGGGTCCTCGACGTGACACTGGGGGGCACGTTCCGGTGCACGCGTGCCGCCCTGCGGCGGCTCAAGGCCGCCGGTGGCGGCGGGGTCGTCGTCAACAACGCCTCGGTGGTCGGCTGGCGGGCGCAGCGCGGGCAGGCGCACTACGCCGCCGCGAAGGCGGGGGTGATGGCACTGACCCGGTGCGCCGCGCTGGAGGCCGCCGAGTTCGGGGTCCGGGTCAACGCCGTCGCGCCGAGCCTCGCCATGCACCCCCACCTGGTGAAGGTGACCACGCCTGAACTGCTGGAAGAACTGACCGCGCGGGAGGCCTTCGGCCGGTACGCCGAGCCGTGGGAGGTCGCCAACGTCATCGTGTTCCTGGCCTCCGGTTACTCGTCGTACATGACGGGCGAGATCACTAGTGTCATCAACCGCCTCGTCCCGGACGACGAACTCCTGAGCCATGCCGGGAACTTCGCCCGCCGAGTGGCCTGCGGTCCCACCCTGGCCC
>NZ_JBEYFC010000914.1:0-2029 GCF_040634175.1 Streptomyces sp. NPDC007162 | reverse complement strand
GGCCCAGGAGCAGTGGACGGCGCTCATCGACGCCTACCGCGCCCACGGCCACAACGTGGACCGGCTGGAGCCGGTCCCCGGCCTGCCCGACATGGTCTTCGCCGCGAACTCCGCGGTGGTCGTCGGCGGGCGCGTCTTCGGCTCGCTGTTCCACGCCCCCGAGCGGCGCCCCGAGTCGGGCCACTACGACCTGTGGTTCAAGACCGCGGGTTACGACGTGCACCGTCCCGGCGCGGTGGTGGAGGGCGAGGGCGACCTGGTCTGGACGGGCCGGTACCTGCTGGCCGGCACCGGCTTCCGGACCTCCCGGGAGGCGCACCGGGAGGCGCAGGAGTTCTTCGGCCATCCGGTGATCAGCCTGACGCTGGTGGACCCGTACTTCTACCACCTGGACACCGCGCTGTTCGTCCTGGACGAGGAGAACATCGTCTACTACCCGGAGGCCTTCTCCCCCGGCAGCCGGGACGTGCTGCGCCGGCTGTTCCCCGACGCGGTGCTCGCCACCCGCGACGACGCGCTGTCCTGGGGGCTGAACTCGGTCTCCGACGGCCGCCACGTCTTCATCGCGCCGCAGGCCGAGGCGCTGGCCGGCCGGCTCGCCGACCGGGGCTACGAGCCGGTTCCCGTCGACCTGTCGGAGTTCCACAAGGCAGGCGGCGGCATCAAGTGCTGCACCCAGGAAATCCGCTGAGGACCAGGAGATCCCCCTCATGACCGCACCCGCACGCACGCGCACCTCCGCCGACCTGATCCAGGCGGAGCAACCGGTCCTCGCGCACAACTACCATCCGCTGCCCGTCGTCGTGGCCCGCGCCGAGGGCGCCTGGGTGGAGGACGTCGAGGGCCGCCGCTATCTCGACATGCTGGCCGGCTACTCGGCCCTCAACTTCGGCCATCGGCACCCGGCCCTGATCGAGGCCGCGCACCGCCAGCTCGACCGGCTGACCCTCACCTCCCGCGCCTTCCACAACGACCGGCTCGCCGAATTCGCCGCTCGGCTCGCCCAGTTGACCGGCCTGGACATGGTGCTGCCGATGAACACCGGCGCGGAGGCGGTGGAGAGCGGCATCAAGGTGGCCCGCAAGTGGGCCTACGACGTGAAGGGCGTCCCGGCCGACGAGGCCACGATCGTCGTCGCCGCGGACAACTTCCACGGCCGTACGACCACGATCGTCAGCTTCTCCACGGACGACACCGCCCGCGCCGGCTTCGGCCCCTTCACACCGGGCTTCCGGATCGTGCCGTACAACGACCTGGCGGCGCTGGAGGCGGCCGTCGACGAGACGACTGCTGCCGTGCTCATCGAGCCCATCCAGGGCGAGGCCGGTGTGCTGATCCCCGACGACGGCTATCTGACCGGTGTCCGGGAGCTGACCCGGCGCGCGGGCTGCCTGTTCGTCGCCGACGAGATCCAGTCCGGACTCGGCCGCACGGGGCGCACCCTCGCCGTCGACCACGAGGACGTCGTCCCGGACGTGGTGCTGCTGGGCAAGGCGCTGGGCGGCGGGATCGTGCCGGTGTCGGCGGTGGTGGCCCGGCGTGAGGTGATGAGCGTGCTGCACCCGGGTGAGCACGGCTCGACGTTCGGCGGCAACCCGCTCGCCGCCGCCGTCGGAACGGCGGTGGTGGAGCTGCTGGAGGGCGGTGAGTTCCAGCGCCGGGCGGCCGAGCTGGGCGTGGTGCTGCGGGACGGTCTGACGGAGCTGGTCGGCAAGGGCGTGGTCGGCTTCCGGGCGCGCGGACTGTGGGCGGGCGTCGACGTGGACCCGGCGATCGGCACCGGCCGGGAGATCAGCGCACGTCTGATGCGCGAGGGCGTCCTGGTCAAGGACACCCATGGCGCCACGATCCGGCTGGCCCCGCCGCTGACCGTCACGGCGGACGAGCTGCGCTCGGCGCTGGGGTCGCTGGAGAAGGTGCTGGCGGTCTGAGCAGACAGCTGGCCGCGGGCGTCGCGCAGCTGGTCGGGGGTGACGCCGTGGTCGCGGGCCGCGTCCAGGATGTCGTCGCGGAAGCGGTCCAGGAGCCG
>NZ_JBEYFC010000913.1:0-2033 GCF_040634175.1 Streptomyces sp. NPDC007162 | reverse complement strand
GGACGGGATCGTCCGCCCGGACCGGGGTGACGAGGATGTCGATGACTCCCCCGCAGGTCAGGCCGACGGCGAAGGCGTCCTCGTCGCTGAAGCCGAAGCGCTGGAGGACGGTCTCGCCGTCCTCCAGCGCCTGCCGGCACAGCTCGTACACGGCGCCCTCCACGCACCCGCCGGAGACCGAACCGACGGCGGTGCCGTCGGTGTCCACCGCGAGCGCGGCCCCGGGCCGGCGCGGCGCGCTGCCCCCGACCGCCACCACCGTGGCCACGGCGAAGTCACGGCCGCCCGCCACCCACCGGTTCAGCTCCTCGGCGATGTCCAGCATGTCTCGGTCTCCTTGAACTGCGGTTGCGTGGGGGGCGGGTGCCACGGATCAGTGGACGCCCAGCCAGCTCTCGATCGGGTCGAGGGCGAAGTAGACGAGGAAGACGACGGTCAGGCCCCACATGAACGCCCCGACCTCACGGGCCCTGCCCTGCGCCGCCTTGATGGCGGTGTACGAGATCACGCCCGCGGCCACACCGGTGGTGATGGTGTAGGTGAAGGGCATCAGGACGACCGTCAGGAACACCGGGACGGCGGTGGCCCGGTCGGCCCAGTCCACATGCCGGGCGTTCATCAGCATCATGGCGCCGATGACCACCAGGGCGGCGGAGGCGACCTCCTGCGGGACGATCGCGGTGAGCGGGGTGAAGAAGAGACAGGCCGCGAAGAACAGGCCGGTGACGACGGAGGCGAGACCGGTCCTGGCCCCCTCGCCGACGCCGGTGGCCGACTCGATGAAGACGGTCTGGCCGGAGCCCCCGGCCACCCCGCCGATCGCGCCGCCCGCGCCGTCGATGAACAACGCCGTGGACAGACCCGGCATCCGGCCCTTGTCGTCGGCCAGCTCCGCCTCCGTGCCGACGCCGATGATGGTGGCCATCGCGTCGAAGAACCCGGCCAGCACCAACGTGAAGACGATCAACGCGACCGTCATCGCGCCGACCTTGCCCCAGCCGCCGAACTCGACGTGCCCGAAGAGCGAGAAGTCCGGCAGGGAGACGGCTGAGCCGTGCAGCGCGGGGGCGGCGCCCCCGGCCCACTGCTTCGGGTCGATGACCCCGAGGCCGTTCAGCACGGCGGCCGCGACGGTGCCGGTGACGATGCCGATCAGGATGGCTCCGGGCGTGTTCCGGGCCTGGAGGGCGAAGATCAGCAGCAGGGTGCCGGCGAAGAGCAGCACCGGCCAGCCGGCGAGTTCGCCCGCCGGGCCCAGGGTGACCGGCGTGGCCCTGCCCTGGTGCACGAAGCCGGACTTGTAGAAGCCGATCAGGGCGATGAACAGGCCGATGCCCATGGTGATGCCGTGCTTGAGTGCGAGCGGGATCGCGTTCATGATCATCTCGCGGAGGCCGGTGACGACCAGGAGCATGATGACCACGCCGTACATCACACACATGCCCATCGCCTGCGGCCAGGTCATCTGCGGGGCGACCTGCGAGGACAGCACGCCGGAGACGGAGAGGCCGGCGGCCAGCGCGAGCGGCACCTTGCCGGCGAAGCCCATCAGGAGCGTGGTGAAGGCCGCGGCGAACGCGGTCGCCGTGATCAGCGCCCGCTGGCCGAGGGTGTCCCCCGCCACGTCCTTGCCGGACAGGATCAGGGGGTTGAGCAGCAGGATGTACGCCATCGCCATGAAGGTGGTGACGCCGCCGCGCACTTCACGCGCGACGGAGGAGCCTCTTGCGGATATGTGAAAGTAGCGGTCGAGCCAGGAACGTCCGGCCGGGACGCGGGTGCCTTCTCCCGCGTCGTCGGCTGTGGTCCTGGGCTCCACTGACTGCTGGGTCATGGTGCCGTCTCCCAAGGTTCACAGGGGCACCCGTGCGTCGCCTTCCACGACGTACGGGATTTGGGATGTGCACGACCCGGGGGACGGCCCGAGACGAACGGTGGTGCTGACGTGCCTAGTGCCGCGGCAGGCAACGTTGGCGACGGCCCGCCGGTGCCGCAGCACCGGTACCACCCGGGCCGGAACTCCGGTGCGCCGC
>NZ_JBEYFC010000912.1:0-2035 GCF_040634175.1 Streptomyces sp. NPDC007162 | reverse complement strand
TCGTCCGACAGCGTCAACTCGGCCTTCGGCCGCCCCGTCCGTGCCATGGAGCAAGCCTATACATCTGAACAGAATTCCTGACTCAGAAGACTAGGTGCCGCGGCACTAGACGCCGCGCTGCCGCAGCTGGGAGCCCGACCTGCTCTTCGTGACCTCCAGTTGGGCGTGGATCCGGCGGCGCAGGTCGGCCACGTGGCTGACGATGCCGACACTGCGGTCGCGTTCGCGCAGCGAGTCGAGGACGTCGAGGACCTCGTCCAGGGTCTGGTCGTCGAGGCTGCCGAAGCCCTCGTCGATGAAGAGGGTGTCGAGGCGGACCCCGCCGGCCTCGTCGGTGACCACGTCGGCGAGGCCGAGCGCCAGGGCGAGGGAGGCGAAGAAGGTCTCGCCGCCGGACAGCGTGGCGGTGTCGCGTTCGCGTCCGGTCCAGGCGTCGACGACGTGCAGTCCGAGGCCGCTGCGGCCGCGTCCGGCGCGGTCGTCGGAGTGGACCAGGGTGTAGCGGCCGGACGACATGCGCTGCAGGCGGACGGTGGCGGCGGCGGCGACCTGTTCCAGCCGGGCGGCCAGGACGTACGACTCCAGGCGCATCCGGCGTTCGTTGTCGGCCGAGGTGCCCGCGGTGAGGGCGGCGAGCCGGGCGACCCGGTCGTACTCCTCGCGCAGCGGGGCGAGCCGGCGTACCTCCGCGGTGGCGCGGGCGGACAGCCGGTCCAGTTCCGTACAGCAGTGGTCGGCCCGGTCGCGGGCCGACGCGGCCTCACGCGCCGACCGGGCCGCCGCCGCTGCGGTGCGTTCGGCTCCGTCGAGGTCGGCGGGCGGCTGCTGCGCGGCGGCCGCGGTGTCCGTCTCGGCCAGCACCGCACGGACCGCCGCCTCCTGCGACTGCCTTTCGTCCAGGCGCCGTTGCAGCTCGCGGTGCGCGGTGTCGTCGAGCAGCGCGGCGGCCGCGGCCTGCGGCGTCTCGAAGCCGGCCCGGTAGGCGGCGTCCGCGAGCCGGGCGTCGGCGTCCTTCAGATGCCGGGCGGTGTCCTCGGCGGCGCGCGCGGTGTCGGCGGCTTCGGTGAGCAGTGCCACCTGCCGCTCGAGCTGCGCGGTCCGCGCCGCCACACTGTCCGCACTCCCCCGCGCCTTGGTCAGCTCCGCCTCCAAGGAGGCGTGTTCGGCGTCGAGACCGTCGCGCCGGGTGACCCGGGAAGCGGCCCGGACCTCGGCCTGCCGGCGGTCGGTCAGCCGGCGCTCGCGCTCCCGCTCGGCCAGCCGCAGCTCCTCCTGCGCCGGGTGCAGGTCGGAGGCGGCACCCCGGGCCCGGCGGTACTCCTGCTCCAACTCGTCCGCCTGGGCGGCCAGTCGGTCGGTGGGCGTGTCCTCGGCCGCGGCGGTGGCGGCGGCCAGGGCCTCGCGTGCGGTGGCGAGACGACGTTCGTCCTGGGCGCGCCGCGCGTCGGCGCGCTGGTGGGCGGCTTCCGCGCGCTCCTCCGCCTCTGCGTCGACATGGCCCGCGAACTTCCGTGCGGGTGCGGGGTGTTCGGTGGACCCGCAGACGGCACAGGGCTCGCCCGCCGTCAGCCGGGCGGCGAGCTCCGCGGCGATGCCGTTCAGGCGCTGCTCCTTGAGCCGCAGCCAGTGGGCCTTCGCCTCCAGGGCCAGCGCCTCGGAGGCGAGGGCGGTGCGCTGGGCTTCGTCGGTGTCCCGGCCGAGTTCGTCCCGCAGCCGGGCCGCCTCCAGCCGCCGGTGCGCGGGTTCGCGCTGCACGGCGAGCTGCTCGGCACGGGTCGCGGCCTCCTGTGCGGCGTCGATACGGGACTGGAGCGCGGCGCGGGTGGCGTCCCAGTCGGTGAGCCAGCTGTCGGCCTCCCGCAGGAGGTCCTCGTCCTCGCGCTCCTGCCGGTCGAGGCGGCCGCGCTCGTCGACGACCTCGGCGAGCCGTCGCTCGGCCCGGCGGGCGGACTCCAGGCCGCCCAGCTCCTCGGCGGCCCGGCGGGCGGCGCCCGCCAGCCCTGCCGCACCGGCTCCGGCGAAGGTGTCCGGCAGC
>NZ_JBEYFC010000911.1:0-2041 GCF_040634175.1 Streptomyces sp. NPDC007162 | reverse complement strand
GCCGTCGCCCGCTACCTGCCCGCCCGTCGGGGTCGTCGGCCCGGTCGGCGACCCACAGGAGGGCGAGTTCACGCAGGGCGGTGAGGTTGCCGGGCCGGAAGTAGTTGGACAGGGCCGCGTCGACCTTGTCCGGCTGGTAGATGTTGCCGTGCGCCATGCGCCGGCGCAGCGCCTGGGGTGACATGTCGACCAGTTCGATCTGGTCCGCGCGCCGTACCACCTCGTCGGGCACCGTCTCGCGCTGGCGTACCCCCGTGATGGCCTCGACGACGTCGCCGAGCGACTCCAGATGCTGGATGTTGACGGTCGAGACGACGTCGACCCCGGCCGCCAGCAGTTCCTCGACGTCCTGCCAGCGCTTGGCGTTGCGGGAGCCGGGCACGTTGGTGTGGGCGAGTTCGTCCACCAGCGCGACCGCCGGGGCGCGGCGCAGCACGGCGTCCACGTCCATCTCGGTAAAGGCGGCGCCCCGGTACTCCAGTTCCCGGCGCGGGACCTGCTCCAGGCCGTGCAGCATCACCTCGGTGCGCGGGCGCCCGTGGTGTTCGACGAAGGCGACCACGCAGTCGGTGCCGCGCTCCACGCGCCGGTGCGCCTCGGAGAGCATGGCGTAGGTCTTGCCCACGCCCGGCGCCGCACCGAGGTAGATCCGAAGCTTGCCGCGTGCCATGGTCCCATTGTCTTCCCGTAACTGCCGCCTACGCAGCGTCGACCTTACGGCCAACGGTCCCGGCCGGCGGGGCGGAAGACGGAGCTGCGGGCATCTTTGACGGAACCCTGATGGACGCCGGACCCCTGATGACGCCGACGCCGGAGCCGAAAAGAGCCGCACCCCGAAGGATGCGGCTCTCGAACGGTTCTTCTGGGCGCAGCGCCTAGCGGACCTCGGTGATCTCCGGTCCGCGCTGGAGCTGGCCCATGCCGCCGGAGAAGCGCGAGGACTCCTCCTGCTGGACGCCCTCGGGGACCATCTGGGCGTCGTTCGGCAGCTTCAGGACGATCGGGTCGCGGGGCGCCATCGGACCCTCGCCGCGGACCACCACCGTGTCCCGGAAGATCTGCTCCAGGAGCCCGGCGGCCTGCGGCTGCACCGCGCCCTGCCCGGAGATCACACCGCGCAGGAACCAGCGCGGCCCGTCCACGCCGACGAACCGCACGACCTGGAAGCCGCCCGTGCCGTCCGGCAGCTGCACCGGCACCTGGGCCCGCAGCTCCCAGCCCAGCGGACCCTCGACCTCGTCGACGATGCCGCCCTGCTGGGTGATGCCGGAGCCGATCTCCTCGCGCACCTCGCCCCAGATGCCCTCCCGCTTGGGTGCGGCGAAGGCCTGCAACTGGACGGCGCTGTCGCGCAGTACGACGGTCGCCGCGACGATCGCGTCGCCCGCGACCTCCACCCGGAGCTCCATGCCGTCCACTCCGGGCACGAACAGACCGCCGAGGTCCACCCGGCCCTCGCCGGGATCGCGCACCTCACTGGCGTCCCACGGCCCGTCGGGCCGGGGCTCCGGTTCCAGGCGTACGCGCTCGCGCTCGCCCTCTTCCTCGTCCGCCTCGGTGTCGACGCTGTCGACGACCTGCTCGGCCTCGCCGGCCGCGTCCTCGGCGGCACCCTTCTTGTTGCGACGTCCGAACACGTCACTGTCCTTCCCGGTCGGATACGACCGAAGCGTATCGATTCCCACCCGTCCGACCGCCCTCGGCGGCCTGACCGCTTGTGCCGCTCACGTCGCCCACCGCGGCATGACCGCCGGTGGACCCGAAGCCCCCCTCGGCCCGCGCCGAGTCGGGAAGTTCCGCCACCTCCTGGAAGCGGACCCTCTCGACCTGCTGGACGACCAGTTGGGCGATCCGGTCGAAGCGCTCGAACCGCACGGCCTCGCGCGGGTCGAGATTCACCACGATCACCTTGATCTCCCCACGGTACCCGCCATCAATCGTCCCCGGGGCATTCACGAGTGCCACACCGCACCGGGCGGCGAGCCCCGAACGAGGGTGCACGAAGGCCGCGTACCCGTCCGGGAGGGCGATCGACACCCCC
>NZ_JBEYFC010000910.1:0-2051 GCF_040634175.1 Streptomyces sp. NPDC007162 | reverse complement strand
TGAACGCGTTCCAGATCGCTTTCGAAGGCCGCCTGACTCCGAGCAACAACTGACCATCAACAACCAAGATCAGCCGTTAAATTGACACACCCCCGAAGCGCGTCTGGCCTACGTGGCGGTCACCCGTACCCGTCGGCGTCTCGATCTGGGTGGCCTGTCCTGGATTTATGACCATCCCGACGGCGCCCCCTCCGTCTGAGTGGTCATTTCGGCAACGTGCGCACGGGCTTGTCACGCGAGTCGGTACTTGAGAATCTCCGGTCTGTCAGTGCCTGCTACCTCCCACTCGGCCGCCGGTGCTTACCAGGCCGAAGGCGGCTGTTACTGCGAGCACCGTCGCGGTGTCAGGCCGCGTTGGCGGGCGCCGGGACTGTAAGACCGCGTTTGAGATCTGGTTCGGTGGCCTCTCGAAGGGTGTTCTAGGCTCGGCCAGGTGATCTTCGATAAGTTCCCCATCGTTGGCGGCTTCAGGGAGCTGGAGTACGGCAGTGCGGATGGGCCGTCGATCCGAGCTGCTGCGCGCAGGGCTGCGCCGGGGTATGAGGGCGATCTGGTTAGGTACCTGCGAGCCGGAACGACCTTGGTCGCCACGCCTTCAGCTGTGCCTGACGTGCTGAGCGAGACTGGCGCGTTCATCGGAGGGCTGCACCTGCTCACAGACGGACATTGGCTGTGGTACTCCGACCTGGCCCACTACGTGGGGCGCTATCACGTGGAGCTGGACCCGACGTTCATCGAGCACGCGCGTAGCAACAACTGGACCGTTCCGCAGGTCAGCGACGAGCACCTCGAAGCGATGGTGACGTTGCCGATCGGGGACCAAAGTGAGCCGGGCTGATGTTGCTGCCCGCGTCTGGCTGCCAGGCCGAAGTTCGGGTCAACGGCGCTGAGCCGCGCGGGAAACCGGCCCCACTCGGGTCAGGTGGCGGACCATGATGCCGATCATCGCCCAGCGGACCATCGTCTCGGAGCGGGCAGGACTGGTCTCGTAGTCGCGGGCCAGGCGTCGGTGTGCGGTGAGCCATGAAAAGGTACGTGCTACCGCCCACTGCTTCGACTGAACTTGGAACCCTTGCTGGTCGGGGTCTTTGCGGACGATCTCCAGTTCGCGGCCGAGCACGGTAGTGGTCCAATCGACCAGGCGGCCGGCGAAGCCCTGGTCCGCCCAGACCTTCTTGACACCTGGATGGTCGAGACGAGTCCACAGCAGCGGTCGGCGGGCGCCGTCGCGGTCCTGGACACTGGCCGCGACGACGTGCACGGCCAGCAGCAGGCCGAGAGTGTCGGTGACGATGAACCGCTTGCGGCCCCTGACCTTCTTGCCCGCATCGAATCCCTGTGTGGCCGCCGGGACGGTGTCGGCAGTACGAATAGACTGCGAATCAATCAGGCCCGCGCTCGGCTCGATGTCGCGGCCATCGGCTTCGCGGATCCGGCCACGCAGGGCATCGTGGATGCGCTGGACCGTGCCGTCATCGTGCCACCAGGTGAAGTACCAATACACCGTCGGCCACGGAGCGAAGTCCTTCGGCAGTTGCCGCCAAGCACAGCCGGTCCGCACAACGTAGAAGATCGCGTCCACGATCCGCCGCCGCGGAGCTTCTCCCGCCGCCCGCCCTTGGGCCCCACCCTCGCGGGCGGCAGCAACGGTTCCACCAACGCCCACTGCTCGTCCGTCAAGTCCGACGGATACCTACCCCCAGCACCGCTCACGGCATGTTCAACGACCACACCAGCAACGGGCCACGGCAGATCTCAAACGCGGTCTGAGACACCCTCGCTGGCGATCCTGCCGTGGGACGCGCTCGACTCCCGCTCCTGGCCCGGGGTCGCGGAGATGGAGCCGGCCGACGTCGCCCGCGTCCTCGGTGTCTACGCCCAGCGGGTCATCACCCCGCGCGGGTCGACGGCCGTCTCGGACCTGGAACGGATGACCGCGCTACGCCCGCCGACCCGGCCCGTGCGCGATGAAGAGACCGGCAACTGGGTGGCCTCCGCGCGCCGGGCCTCCACACCCCACTCGGCCTCCTCGCGCAGCTCGGCGGCGGCCC
>NZ_JBEYFC010000909.1:0-2068 GCF_040634175.1 Streptomyces sp. NPDC007162 | reverse complement strand
AGCCGTGCCGTCGCCGCCGCCCGGGACCCTGCTCCCGTCGCCCTGCGGCCCTGTGACCATGTAGCCGGTGAAGCGGTCCAGCCAGGACGTCAGGGCCTCCCACGGCTCCTGCCCGCCGAGTTCCACGGCGGCCCGGCACAGCGTGTTGACCTCGTCCGCGTAGACGCTCTCGAAGAGGTCGCGGCGGGTGGGGAAGTTCCGGTAGAGGGTCCCGATGCCGACCCCCGCGCGGCGGGCGACGTCCTCGAGGGAGACGTCCGAGCCGTGCTCGGCGAACGCCTCGCGGGCGGCCGTGATCAGCGCGTCGTAGTTGCGGGCCGCGTCCTTACGGTGGGGCCGTCGGGACGCGACGATCTCACTGACGGGGAACGGGGTGTCCGTCATTGCTGCCTCCCGTGCGACAGGACTGAACCGGAGGGGTTCCTCGACTTCGGTTGAAGCGGAGGGTTCCCTCCGGTAGAGTGGAGGGGAACCTCCACTTTAGCAGTGCGGTCACTGCTGTTCCGATCCGTTCTCCCTCCGTTCCGATGTCGGAGAGGCTCCTTCATGCCCCGGAAGTCCACCCGCCTCACCTTCGCGGTCCTCGCGACCGGTGCCGGCGTGTTCTCCATGCTCCAGTCGCTGGTCGCGCCGGCCCTGCCGACCGTCCAGCACGCGATGCACACCTCGCAGTCCACCGCGACCTGGGTGATGACGGCGTATCTGCTGTCCGCCTCGGTCTTCACCCCGATACTCGGCCGGGTCGGCGACCTGACCGGCAAGAAGCGCAGCCTCGTCGCCGTGCTGGTCGCCGTCCTGGCCGGCTGTCTGCTCGCCGCCCTCGCGCCGAACATCGGCGTACTGATCATCGCCCGGGTGGTCCAGGGCATCGGTGGCGCCCTGTTCCCGCTCTCCTTCGGCATCATCCGGGACGAGTTCGGCCCGGCCGAGGTCAGCGGCAGCATCAGCAACCTGTCCGCGGTGATCGCGGCCGGCGGTGGCGTCGGCATCGTGGCCGCCGGCCCGATCGTCTCCGCGCTGGACTACCGCTGGCTGTTCTGGATCCCGGTCGCCGTCGTCGCCGTGACGGTCCTGATAGCCGCCCGCTACGTCCCCGAGTCGCCCAAACGGGCCCAGGGTGGCGTCAGTTGGCTCGGCGCCGGGCTGCTCTCCGCCTGGCTGGTGGCGCTGCTGCTGCCGCTGAGCCAGGCCGGCCAGTGGGGCTGGGGTTCGGCCAGGGTGCTCGGCCTGTTCGGCACGGCCGCCGTGCTGTTCACCGTCTGGCTCCTCACCGAGGCCCGCTCCGCGACCCCGCTCATCGACCTGCGCGTGATGCGGCTCCCGGCCGTCTGGACCACCAACGCGGCGGCGCTGCTCTTCGGCGCCGGCATGTACGCGATCTGGTCCTTCCTGCCCGGCTTCGTGCAGACCCCGGGCACGGCAGGCTACGGCTTCGGGGCCACCGTCACCGAGTCCGGCCTGCTCCTGCTGCCGATGCTGATCGCCATGTTCCTCTCCGGCATCGTCGGCGGCCGTCTCGAACCCCGCGTCGGTGCCAAGGCCCAGCTCGCCACGGGGGCCGCGCTGGGGGCCCTGGCCTGCGGAGTCCTCACCCTCTGGCATGACGAGCGGTGGCAGATCGGCGTCGTCGCGGGGCTCTTCGGCCTCGGTATCGGACTGGCCTTCGCCTCCATGGCCAACCTCATCGTCGGCAGTGTCCCGCCCGAGCAGACCGGCGCGGCGACCGGCATGAACGCCAACATCCGAACCATCGGCGGCTCCATCGGCGCCGCGCTCACCAGCGTCCTGGTCACCGGTCGGCTCCAGCCCTCCGGCCTCCCGTACGCCTCCGGCTACACCCACGCCTGGGCTCTGCTCACCCTGTTCTGCCTGACCGCCGCCGGAGCCGCGCTCCTCGTCCCGGTCCGCCGCGCGAGCCGGGTCACCGGCCCGGTCACGGACCGGTCGGCGGCAGCACCGGTACGCGTACGGTAGTGTTGACCTGCGTGATCACGCGGTACCCACCGCGTGACTGCGCAGCGGGACGTGGCGCAGCTTGGTAGCGCACTTGACTGGGGGTCAAGGGGTC
>NZ_JBEYFC010000908.1:0-2071 GCF_040634175.1 Streptomyces sp. NPDC007162 | reverse complement strand
GTCGCATACGCGGATGCCGAGCGTGCTGCCTCGAGAGCGACCAGCACGTCGGCCAGCCTGTGCTTGACCGCCTGGAAGGAGCCGATGGGGCGCCCGAACTGCCGGCGCTGGGCGGCGAATTCGACGGTGGCGTCCAGCGCGTGGCCGCTGCCGCCGACCTGCTCGGCGGCGAGCGCGGCCCGCCCGGCGTCGAGTGCCGCCGTCACCTCACCCGACTCGCCCACGGGTGTGGCCGGTGCGCCACGGAACTCCACCAGCGCCTGGCGGCGCGTCTCGTCCAGGACGCGGCGAGGTGTCCGCGGGCAGGTGTCCTCGGCCGGCTCGCAGGCGAACAGCCGAGCACCCTCGGGGGTTCGGGCCCGAACCACGATCAGGTCCGCGCCGGCTCCGTCCAGTACGAAGTCGGCCGCTCCGCGCAGTACCCACCCCGGGCCGCTCCGCTCGGCGACGACGCCGGGCTCGGCCTCGTCGAACCCGGCCAGCGTCGCGGTGAGCGTGCCGTCCGCGATCCGCGGCAGATAGCGTTCGCACGCCTTCCGGTCCCCGTTGTTCAGCAGGGCGTGCGCGGCGAGGACCACCGTGGGAAGCAGTGGCGCGCAGTACAGCGCACGCCCTGATTCCTCCAGAACCACGGCCAGTTCGGCGAAGGTGAAGCCGGCCCCGCCGAACTCCTCGGGAATCGCCAGGCCATGGACCCCGATCTCGCCCGCGAGCCGCGCCCACAACGTCTCGTCGTGTCCGCGCGGGGTGGCCAGGTGCTTGCGGACGTCCTCGGGACCGCTCTCCTCGGTGAAGAAGTCCCGCAGGACCGTGCGCAGTTCCCGCTGTTCCTCGGTCTCGGACAGCAGCTGGGGGTCGATGTCGGGGTGACGGTGGTGCATGGGGTCTCCATCGTGATCGGGTGGCGGAGAGGGGTGGGTGACCGGACGGGGCTGAGGTCAGCCGGCGGAGCCGCGCGTCCCGGGTCCGGTTCCGCGCGGAACGTTCCTGGTGACCGACTCGGGGAGCTCTTGGCTGGGGTCGATCGAGATCGTCTTCGTCTGGAGGTACTCCTCCACGGCGTAGGGACCGTGCTCGCGACCGATCCCGGACTTCTTGAACCCGCCGAACGGCGAGCCCAGGTCGGCTGCGAACGTGTTGACCGAGAACGTGCCGGTGCGCACGCGTCTGGCGACCTCGAAGCCGTGTGCCGTGTCCGCCGTGAACACGGCGCCCGCGAGCCCCAGGTCACTGTCGTTGGCGATACGGACGGCGTCGTCCTCACCGCGGTGGGGGATGAGCGAGGCGACGGGTCCGAAGATCTCCTCCCTGGAGACCCTCATGTCGTTGTGGGCGTCGGTGACGAGTGTCGGCTCGTAGTACCAGCCGCGCTCCAGGTGCGACGGGCGGCGGCCACCGTAGGCGATCGTCGCGCCCTCCTTGCGTGCCACATCCACGTAGTACTCGACGCGTTCGCGCTGGCGCGAGGTGACCAGCGGTCCGACCACGGTGTCGGCTTCCATGGGGTCGCCGACCTTGAGCGACGCGAAGCCGTCGGCCAGGGCCTCCGCGTAGGCGCGGTACTGGGACTCGGGGACCAGGAGCCGCGACAGGGCGACGCAGCTCTGGCCCGCGTTGGTGCCGGCGGTGGCCCCGACGAGGGTGGGCAGCACGTCCTCCAGCTTCGCGTCCTCGAGCACGATGGCCGCGGACTTGCCGCCGAGCTCCAGCACGCACGGTCGGACGAGTTCTCCGCAGGCCGCCGCGATCTTGGCGCCGACCTCGGCCGAGCCGGTGAAGCTGACCATGTCCACACCGGGGTGGCGCACCAGGTACTCCGACTCCGGGGCGCGCGCCGCGACGATGTTCAGGACACCGGGCGGCAGGCCGATCTCCGCACAGATCTCACCGATGACGAAGATCGCCAGCGGGTTGGGTTCGGTGACCTTGACGATGACGGTGCAGCCCGCGACCATCGCCGGCCCGGCCTTCTGGCCGATCGCCGGGAGCGCGAAGTTGTACGCCGGAAAGCTGGCGACCACGCCAACGGGTTCCTTGACGACCAGGCTGGCGCCCGCCATGGGGATGATGC
>NZ_JBEYFC010000907.1:0-2075 GCF_040634175.1 Streptomyces sp. NPDC007162 | reverse complement strand
AGCGAGAAGCTCCTTTCAGGAGTCGTTGGTGTCAGCCTCCTCAATATCTTGCCTGCTGATCCCGAAGAAGTAGAGCAGGGGATCAAGGAATGGGCCGGTGATGGTGGTATCAGCCACCTCTCGCACAGCAGACGGTGGGTTGAATCCAACGCTCAGCCCTGCCGTGCGGAGTAGATCAAGGTCGCTGACGCCTGTCCCGACGGCTACTGTCTGAGACAGCGGCACATCTGCTTCGGCTGCGAAACGGCGCAGAGCGGCCGCCTTGCCTGGGCCAGTCAGCACCTCGCCGACAAGGCGGCCGGTCAATTCCCCATCAGCGATCTCTAGAGTGTTCGCTGCAGCGAAATTGAGGCCAAGTCTCGTGACCAGGTCATCTGTGATCTGGGTGAAGCCGTCGGAGAATACACCGACGACGAAGCCCAGCCGCCTGAAGGTGCGGATAAGTGTGCGCGACCCTGGCATCAGCCTCACCTGTGCCTGGACCTTCGTAACCACAGAGGCGTCGAGACCCGCGAGTAGGACCACGCTGTCGTGCAGTGCCTGCTCAAACTCCAGTTCACCTCGGGCGGCAGCAGCCATCATCGCCAAGACCTGCTGGCTGAGGCCGTGGGGAAGAAAATTAGCGAACAGCTCGATGGTGTTGTCCTGGATCAAGGTGGAGTCCACGTTCAAGGCGATCAATCTTCTAGCCCGCTGGTGGAGCCCCGGGTGGGTCACGAGGATATCGATCTGATGTGCGGCCGCTTGTGCTGTGAGTTGAAGTTGTAGAGCTTCGTGGCTCGCTCCGGTGACAGCAAGAACAACCGCTGACACCGGATAATCCGCGAGGCTGCGGACTTGCTCAACCTGCCCACCGAACTCTTCGATCCGCTCTGTAATGGCCTGAACTGCGCCCACCGTCAGCGGCCGCCCAACGAGTGTCACCTCTGACCTCGGTCTGCCGCGGCGCAAGGTAGCCCAAGGCGTTGAGATGTACTCATCATCACTGCCCGGCGGAGAGCGTCGTGGTCTGGCGGCGCGGTTGCGGGCGATGCAGATCCGACCTGCGGTGTTGCGGCTGCGGTGCTGGGGAAGTGGCAGAGATTTAGCGCGTAGTTCCCCAAGGATGTATTCATAAAGGGTGACCATGTCCAGGAATGGACCTGCGTCTGGAATGCCCAGCTCAAGGGCCCGCAGCAGTTCCCCGGTAAAGGCCGTGAACGGGGCGCCGACCGGAGCCAGGGCCCGGGCGTTCTCGGAGCAGGCGGTGATGACGCAGGTGCCGCTCACCTCAAGCAGCGGCGGCACGAGTCCTGGGCCGCCGCTCATCTCGCCGGCCATGGCACGGCCGCTGAAGCAACAGTCGAGCAGCAGCACCTTCTTCTCCGCGTGGCTGCTGAGCAACACCCTGCGCAGTAAATCGAAGCGCATGGCGGACTCCACGTACAGCTCAGTGAGCTTGGAGTCGGGGAGGGTGAGGTAGAGCTCTGCGTTCTCGGGGTCGAGTAGGCCGTGGCCTGCGTAATAGACGATGAGGGTATCGGTGGCCCGGCTCGCGGCATCTTGCACGGCGCGGAGTACTGCGGCTTCGTTCTGGGGCTGCTGCACGACCGTGACGAGGTCTTCACGGATGCCCCAGATTTCTGGGTCGGTCAGCCACCTGGCCAGGGTGGTGAGGTTGTTCGCGACAGCCGGAAGCTGCTCCAACTCCTCGTAGGCATGGCATCCGATGAGGACGACGGCGGAAGCGTCCACTCCAGGCAGCTGGCCGCCTGTCGGATCTGTCATTCCTCTGAGCTAGAGCGCTGCAGGGCTTCCGCGAACTTGCGGACGACCTCTTGGTCGTCTGTGTTTATGGTAATGCTGATTCCGTTCGCCTCGATGCGTACCGGTGGGGCAGGGGCGGGCCGACTGGCTCGCCAGGAGGCTACGGAGGTGACCAGGCTGCCTAGGGCGATGGAGTTCGATACGACGAAGCTGAGCAGGTCGAGAGTGCTGCCGCCCATGGTGCCTTCAGGCGCCTTTTCGTCGGCTGGCCTCGGCACACCAGCGCCGGCGCGGCGGGCTCCCCGACACCCTGCGCACCATGCGCGACC
>NZ_JBEYFC010000906.1:0-2075 GCF_040634175.1 Streptomyces sp. NPDC007162 | reverse complement strand
GATCTGGCCGGGAAAGTCCGGGTCTTCCCACCCCCGACCCGCCCCGGCAGTGGCACTCTTGACAGCGTGCGTACTGTTTCGCGACGTTTGAGCGAAGTGAACGGCGGGGAGCAGGGACTGTTCACGGCAACGGCGGAACGCGGGACACGCGTTATGGGGGGAGCGGTCGCCCATGCGATCCAGAGGCCATGGCGGACATCAGGACATCACCATCCACAGACCCGGCGAGCTGACCCAGTCGCTGTGCCGGGCCTGGCACCGGGCGATGGACGAGTCACCGGAGTACGCCAATCCGTTTCTGGCACCGGAGTTCGCGATCGGTGTCGGCAAGTACCGCTCCGGCGTGCGGGTGGCGGTCCTGCGCGAGGGCGGGGAACCCGTGGGGTTCCTCCCCTACGAGCGCAACGCCCTCGGTGTCGGCCGCGCCGTCGGCCTCGGGCTCTCCGACTGCCAGGCACTGGTGCACCGGCCCGGAGTCACCTGGGACACCCGGGCGCTGCTGAGCGCCTGCCAGATGGCCAGCTTCGAGTTCGACCACCTGGTCAGCGAGCAGAGGCCGTTCGCCCCGCATGTCACCGGGACCTTCGCCTCCCCGGTGATCGACGTCAAACCCGGCGACGGCGGTTACCCCGACTGGCTGCGCGCCACCTACCCAGGTCTGGCCAAGACCACGCTGAAGAAGGAACGCCGGATCGGCCGCGACCTCGGCGAGCTGCGCTTCGAGTTCGACGAGCGCGACCCGGCGGCCCTGCGCACGCTGATGCGCTGGAAGTCCGCCCAGTACCGGCGGACCGGACGCATGGACCGCTTCGCCCGCCCCTGGATCGTCGACCTGGTGGACCACCTCTTCCACGTCCGCGAGGAACACTTCACCGGGGTGCTGTCCGTGCTCTACGCCGGGGACCGGCCGGTGGCCGCGCACTTCGGTCCGCGGTCGGCCACCGTGCTCGCCGCCTGGTTCACCGCCTACGACCCGGAACTGCGCTACTACTCACCGGGGTTGATGATGCACCTGCGTACCGCCGAGGCCGCGGCGCGCGGCGGTGTCACCCTCGTCGACCTGGGCAGAGGCGACAAGGAGTACAAGGACTGGCTGAAGACCCGCGAGCTGCGGGTGGGCGAGGGGTTCGCCACCCGGGGCCACCCGGTGGCGGCGGCGCACCGGCTGTGGCGCCGCCCGGTCCGGGGCCTGCGCAACACCGTCCTCGCCCATCCGCGGCTGCGTGACCCCGCGGACCGGCTGCTCAGGACGGTCGGCACCCTGCGGGCGTCCCGCAGGCCCGACGGCCTGCACGAGGAATGAGCCTGCCGCCCCGACCACGGCCCGGCGCCCCGGGCGCGTTCACCCGCCCGGCATTCGCACTATGATCCTGTAAAGGTAAAAATCTGGTGGTCTGCCCTGAAAGGGTGCCGCCCCGGCCGGAGTGACCCATGC
The DNA here is from genome assembly GCF_040634175.1 of Streptomyces sp. NPDC007162. Classification (NCBI taxonomy): domain Bacteria; kingdom Bacillati; phylum Actinomycetota; class Actinomycetes; order Kitasatosporales; family Streptomycetaceae; genus Streptomyces; species Streptomyces sp. NPDC007162. The sequence continues at coordinate 640 of NZ_JBEYFC010000906.1, read as the reverse complement.
CCCGCAACCGCTCGACGGACGACGAGCTCCTGGTCAGACTCAGGTCGCTCACCGCCCAGGCGCGCGAGCGGGCCGAGTACCAGCGCTCGCAGGTCGAGCTGGCCGTGGCCCTGCAGCGCGGCATGCTGCCCCGGGACCTGCCCGACACCCCCCGCGTCCATGTGGCCGTCCGGTACGCGCCCGCCTGCTACGGGCTGAACGTGGGCGGCGACTGGTACGACGCCTTCACCCTGCCCGACGGCCGTATCGGCCTGTCCGTAGGCGACGTCCAGGGTCACAACATCGAGGCCGCGGCCTTCATGGGCCAGGTCAGGGCCGGCCTGCGGGCGCTCGCCTCGGTGGCCGGCGAGCCGGGCGAACTGCTCGCCCGTACCAACGACCTGCTGGTGTCCCTGGGCAGCGACCTCTTCGCCACCTGCATCTTCATGCGGCTCGACCCGGTGACCGGGCTGCTGGAGAGCGCCCGCGCCGGCCACATCCCCTTCGTCTGGGCCACCGCCGACGGCAAGTCCGGGATCGGCGAGGACGAGGGCGGACCGCCCCTGGGGATCGACCCGGGCATCGAGTACCCGGTCTCCCGGTTCCGGCTCACCACCGGCGGGATGTTCGTGCTGCTCACGGACGGTGTGGTGGAAGGACT
>NZ_JBEYFC010000905.1:0-2077 GCF_040634175.1 Streptomyces sp. NPDC007162 | reverse complement strand
GTCAGGTACTCCACCCACTCGCTCATCTCGCGGACCGTGCCGGAGCCCACGTTGCCGCTGATGTACGGCTCGGCGCCGAGGAGTTCGCACAGGGCCATGAACTCGTGGGTGCCGAAGTGGTTGTTCTCCTCGACGTTGCCCCAGTGCGTGTTGACCATCCGGGGTCGCTGCTCGCGCGGGCCGATGCCGTCCTGCCAGTGGTACTCGTCGGCGAAACAGCCCCCGGGCCAGCGCAGGTTGGGGATGTCGAGGGCGCGCAGGGCCTCGACGACGTCGAGCCGGATGCCGCCTTCGTTGGGGATGGGGGAGTCCTCGCCCACCCAGAAACCGCCGTAGACGCAGTGGCCGAGGTGCTCGGCGAAGTGGCCGTAGAGATGGCGGCTGATCGTCGGGCCCTCGATGTCGAGGTTGATGATCGCGGTGGCTGTGGACACGGGGCACTCCTGACCGACTGTGCTGTTCGATATATGGAACGACGTCCGCTGGACCGGTTGTATCGATAAAAAGCTGCCATCGAGCGGTGGGCGCGTCAAGGGTGCGGACGGCCCGGCCCCTCTCGTGGAAGGGCCGGGCCGGAAGGGGGAGAGGCGTCAGACCGTCGTCGCCGGGAACGTCGGGTACTCGACGCCGGACACGGACTGGACGACCCGGACCACCTGGCAGGAGTAGCCGAACTCGTTGTCGTACCAGAGGTAGAGGATCGCGTTGTCGCCCTCCACCTTCAGCGCGCCGGCGTCGACGATCGAGGCGTGGCGCGAGCCGATGAAGTCGCTGGAGACCGCGTCCGGGGCGGTGGTGAAGTCGATCTGGCGCTTGAGCGGCGAGGTGAGCGACACCTCGCGGAGGTGGTCGAGGACCTCCTCGCGGGACGCCTCGCGGGCCAGCTGGAGGTTGAGGATGGCGATCGACACGTCCGGCACGGGCACCCGGATGGAGCTGCCGGTGATCCGCGCCTCGAGGTCGGGCAGCGCCTTGGCGACGGCGGAGGCGGCACCCGTCTCGGTGATGACCATGTTGAGCGGCGCGGACCGGCCGCGACGCTCCGACTTGTGGTAGTTGTCCAGCAGGTTCTGGTCGTTGGTGAACGAGTGGACCGTCTCCACGTGTCCGCGCAGCACCCCGTACTCGTCGGCCATCGCCTTCAGCGGCGGCACGATCGCGTTGGTGGTGCAGGACGCGCAGGACAGGATCTGCTCGTCCGGCTTGATGGTGTCGTGGTTGACGCCGTGCACGATGTTGGGGACGTCGCCCTTGCCCGGCGCGGTCAGCACGACCTTCTCGATGCCCGGGCGCAGGTGCTTCGACAGGCCCTCGCGGTCCCGCCACTTGCCCGTGTTGTCGATGAGGATGGCGTCCCGGATGCCGTACTCCGTGTAGTCCACGGCGGACGGGTCGTCGGCGTAGATCACCTTGATCTCGTTGCCGTTGGCGAGGATCGTGCTGCTCTCCTCGTCCACGGTGATCGTGCCCTGGAACTGTCCGTGGATCGAGTCGCGGCGCAGCAGCGAGGCGCGCTTGACGATGTCCTCGGCGCCGCCGCCGCGCACCACGACGGCCCGCAGCCGGAGGCCGTTGCCGGAGCCGGACTTCTCGATGAGCAGCCGGGCGACCAGCCGGCCGATGCGGCCGAAGCCGTACAGGACGACGTCGCGGGGCTCACGCCGGTCGATCTTGTTGGCGCCGGTGGCGCCGGCGACCTCCTGCGCGGTGAACGCCGCCACCGTCAGACCGCGGTCGTCGGCCTTGTAGGTGGCGGCGAGCATGCCGAGGTCGATCTGGGAGGGCCCGAGGTCGAGCGTGGTGAGCGCCTGGAGGAAGGGCATGGTCTCGGTGACCGAGAGCTCGGCGCCGTCGATCTGGCGGGCGAAGCGGTGGGTCTTGAGGATGCTGACCACCGACTTGTTCACCAGGGAGCGGCTGTGGAGCAGGACCGTCACGTCCCGCTCCCGGTGCAGCTTCCCGATGAGCGGGATCATCGACTCCGCGATCTCCTCACGGTTCTTCCAGTTGGTGAACGAGTCCTCGTTGACAGTCACAGACCTGCATCTCTCGATCGAGCTGGGTGGCGCTCATATGG
>NZ_JBEYFC010000904.1:0-2079 GCF_040634175.1 Streptomyces sp. NPDC007162 | reverse complement strand
GAAGAAGGTGTCGGGAAGCGGACGCGTGAGGCCGTACTGGCGGAGCTGGGCATGGACAGTCGTGACGAGCGCTCTGCTCAGGGGCATGCCGAGCAAGGCCGCCGCGGGTGCCAGGACCGGCGCGGGCGTTGTCCCGTCGGAGCCGTCGAGCCATTGTGCGACGCCGTGGGTGAGGCGGGTGCGCAGCAGACTGGACTTGCCGCCGCCCGGACCTGCGATCACCAGACACGTCCCGTCACCGGCCAGGACATCGCCGGCCGGCCGCGGCGGGGAAGGGACGGCCGGAACCTCCTGGCGTACGACCTCCTGGCGTAGGTAGACGTGGGACAGGGGTGGCATGGTGCCGGGGGCGATCCCGGGGTACGGGTGCTCGGCGGAGGCTCGCCGGGCGGCACGCAGGTAGCGTTCCAGACCGGTTCCCACCTGGCTCAGTCGAGGGCGCTCACCCCCATAACGCTCCAGGAGATCCCCGAACCCGGGATCCCCGGCGAACGACCGGGCCGGGCACGCGTGAAGCCGGCGGTTCTCGAACGCCTCGTCGTCGTGGATGACGACCCCGACGAGGTGGTCGTGGCAGAAGACCGCGCTTCCGGAGGCGCCGCGCCAGGCCTTCGGGCCACCCGGCGCGGGCCCCTGGTCCAGGACGTACCGGTCCTTCTCACCAGCGCCCCCGCCCAGCAGGGGGAGCTCGCCACGCAGGTGTTCGACCGCATGCCGCCCGCCCGTGGCCGACGCCGACGGAAAGCCGAGCGCGTCGTACCGCAGAGGTTCGTCGCCCACCGGCGCTCCCCACCGGACCGTCCCCGGCACCTCGACGCAGTCGTCGAGCAGCAGCAGCGCCACATCACGACCGTCCGGGTGGGTCCAGCATGCCGACGCCGCACAGCGCCGGGTGCCGTCCTGCGGGTGCCCCACCCGCACGTCGATGCGAGGCCAGCAGACCCCCTGGTCGTCCTCGATCACGTGCCGGGCGGTGAGCACCAGCCGTGCCGACACGAGATAACCGCTTCCGGTTCGCCGGAATCCGGTCTCCTCCCCGCCCCGGACCAGGGCGACCCGCCGCCGGTCCACGTCAGCCTTCATCCTGCCAGGAACCTGATTGCGACCCGCTGATCTCGGGACTGTTCCCGCCCACCGCCCGGTCCTTGATCTGCAGTTTCAGCGTCAGCTTGTGCGACCGGGCCGACGACTGACCACCGCCTCCGCCCACCGTCGCCACTCCGAACTGCAGCTTCCCCTCGCCCTTGACGTCATCGCGCAGTTCCAGCAGCAGCTCCAGCTGCGCCTCCTGGATCTCGAAGGCGAACTGCTCCCCCGCCCCGCGGTCCTGGGCGTCGTACAGCTCCTGCCGCAGTTCCTCGAGCGCCGCCGCCAATCCGATCGTCGCCATGCAACTCCCCCTGGAAACCAGACTCGTGAAGAGCAGTGTGCCAACTGGCGACCATGACTGAGAACCGCCCGGAGCGTGCGGTGCGCGGAGCCCCGGCGCACCGGAGGTGAACCCCATGCGGGGCAGGAAGGCCCGGCGACACGGACCTACGGGTTTCGAACGGTGGACGGCGCAGAGGCACGGATCTCGCCGGCCCCGCGCCACCGACACGACCGACGGCGGCCTCGGCCGGCGTGCCACTGGTTTGCTTCAACCGCTAATTGATCACGACGTCGGCAGCAAATATTCGGGAACCCTGTTCCGGAAACAACCGTTCGTGTACTCTCAGCGCCGGGCTCAGCGTAGGACCAAGCGTTTGGGGGGAAACGTGGTTCCGTTAGGACCTGGTGGCTCGTTACGTCCCGGCGACACTTTCACGGGCGCACCGAACACGACGAGCTTACTTCTCGCAGAACTCACCAGAAATGGAAGGTCATCCTTCCGCCTCGCCTGTTCTCGGCTGACCACCTGGGAGCACCTGCTCGTCCAGCACGTACTGGGCAGGCAGGACGTCGAGTTCGTCACGGCACCGGCGCCGAACGCCCCGGGGGCCGTCCCCGTCACCCGGTCGGCGCTCGCCGGAGTGTCCTTCTGGGCCCCCGGTGAGCTGCCGGAACCCGGCGCTGAGCCGTTGGGCAGCCTGCTCGTAC
>NZ_JBEYFC010000903.1:0-2088 GCF_040634175.1 Streptomyces sp. NPDC007162 | reverse complement strand
GCACCATCGAACGGCGCCAGGATCGCCCGGTGCTCGTGCAGGGTGCGCGCCACCGCGTCCTCCTGGGTCAGTCCGCGCCAGATCCGCGCCCTGGTGGTCGGCCCGGACAGGCCGTCAAGAAGCGAGCAGAGCACCGAGTTCCCCGAGCTCTGCACGATGCCCCGGTGGAACTCCAGGTCGCAGGCGACCAGTTCCTCCACCGAGGGCGCGCCGCCGAGCGCGTCCAACTGGGCCGCCAGCGCGTCCAGTTGCTGCTCACTGATCCGGGAGGCGGCCATCGCGGTCGCGGCCGGCTCCAGGATCCGGCGCACCGCCAGGAACTCGAGGACCGTGTCGTCCCGGTGGAAGTCGACGACGAAGCTCATCGCCTCCAGGAGCAACTGCGGGTCGAGGCTGGTGACATAGGTGCCGTCGCCCTGCCGTACGTCGAGGATCCGGATCAGCGACAGGGCGCGCACCGCCTCCCGGAGCGAGTTGCGGGACAGGCCGAGCTCGGCGGCGAGTTCGCTCTCCTTGGGCAACCGGTCACCGGGGCGCAGCGCACCGGAGACGATCATGTCCTTGATCTTCTCGATCGCCTCATCGGTGACTGCCATACCGGCCTCCCTGTAGTCCAGACATCCGATGTCTCTGGCCACATTATGCGGCCTGGTCAGGCGCCGGCGCCCAGGCCCGGTCACGGCCCGGTTCCGGCGGCGGGTATGCGAAAGGGCGGCTCCCGGGGAGAGGAGCCGCCCTGCGGGGACCGGCTACTTCTTGTCGAGCAGGTCCTGGACCTTGGCCCTGACGTCGTCCGTGGCCAGGCCGCGGATCGTCAGGGTGGTGCGGCGGCGCAGCACGTCGTCGGCGGTCTCGGCCCACTCGTGGTCGCGGGCCCAGACCACCTGCGCCCAGATCTCCGGCGCGTCCGGGTGGACACGCTCGGCCAGCTCCGGGTGCTCGTTGGCGATGCGGGCGATGTCGAAGGCCAGCGAACCGTAGTGGGTGGCCAGGTGCTTGGCCGTGTCGGCGGCCATCCGCGGACCGGGCGCCGGGTGGTCCACCAGGAGCCGGTGGGCGACGGCACGGGGGTTGGCGACACCGGGCAGCGGCAGCTTCTTCGGCAGCGAGGAGATCGGCTCGAAGTCGTCGCCGAGCGGGTGGCCCGGCAGCGCCTCCAGCTTCTGCATCACGGTGCGGCCGATGTGCCGGAAGGTGGTCCACTTGCCGCCCGCGACGGACAGCATGCCGCCCCTGCCCTCGGTGACCACGGTCTCCCGCTTGGCCTTCGCGGTGCTGCCGGGGCCACCGGGCAGCACCCGCAGACCGGCGAAGGAGTAGGTGATCAGGTCACGCCGCAGCTGCTGGTCCCGGACGGAGAACGCGGCCTCGTCCAGGATCTGGGCTATGTCCTTCTCGGTGACCGCGACGTCCGCCGGGTCGCCCTCGTACTCCTCGTCGGTCGTGCCGAGCAGGAGCATGTCCTCCCAGGGGAGGGCGAAGGTGATCCGGTACTTGTCGATGGGGGTGGCGAGCGCGGCCTTCCAGGGGGAGGTCCGCTTCAGCACCAGGTGCGCACCCTTGGACAGGCGGATGGACGGGGCCGCGTTCGGGTCCTCCATCCGGCGCAGGTGGTCGACCCAGGGGCCGGTCGCGTTCAGCACCAGCCGGGCGTTGACGCCGAACTCCTCGCCGGAGACGGCGTCCTTGAGGTCGGCGCCCGTGACCCGGCCCTTGGTGAAGCGCAGGCCGGTGACCTGGGCGTGGTTGAGGACGACCGCGCCCGCCTCGACGGCCGCGCGGACCGTCATCAGCGCCATGCGGGCGTCGTTCATCTGGTCGTCGCCGTACACGGCCACGGCCTTGAGGTTCTCGGTGCGCAGCTCCGGCACGTCCTGCTGGGCCCGGGTGGGGGAGAGCAGGTGGCCGACGCCGTCACCGAAGGCGGAGAGCGCGGAGTAGGCGAACACGCCCGCCCCGAGCTTCGCCGCGCCGTGCGGACCGCCCTTGTACACCGTCGTCCACCACGATGGTCGCCTCGAAGTCGCGGTTGAAGTCGCGGCCGTGGTCGCTGTGGTGCGAGGAGTACCAGGGCAGCGTCCAACCCAT
>NZ_JBEYFC010000902.1:0-2089 GCF_040634175.1 Streptomyces sp. NPDC007162 | reverse complement strand
GCGCCCGTGGAACTGCTCACCTCAGCGGTCAGTGCCCTCGTCTTCGCCGCCGCCGCCCTGCGTACCAGCTGGCGGCTGGCCCTGATCACGTTCGCCGAGCACGCCCGGCTGCTGCGCCGCGGCGGACGCTACGTGACGGTCACCGGCTGCTACAACGACGCCTACGGCCGGGCGTCCCGTGAGGTGTCCCTGATCAACGCACACTACATCTGCGACATCCACCCGAGGTCGGAGTACTTCCGGGCGATGGCCAAGAACCGGCTGGTCCCCGTCCACGTGGAGGACCTCACCCAGGCGACGATCCCGTACTGGGAACTGCGCAAGCAAGCCGATCACCTGGTGACGGGCATCGAGGACGCGTTCCTCACCGCGTACAAGAACGGCAGCTTCCAGTACCTGCTGATCGTGGCCGACCGGGTCTGACCGGTGTGCCGACGGGGGCGGTGTCCGCGGACACCGCCCCCGTCCCGGTGCGGGTCACTCCCCCGCGTACGCCTTCCTCAGCGCGGCGATGTCGAGCTTGCCCATGGCGTACATCGCCCGGGTGGTGCGCGCCGCCTTCTCCGGGTCGGGGTCGCCGATCATCTCGATCAGCCCCTCCGGAATGACCTGCCAGGACACTCCGTACCTGTCCTTGAGCCAACCGCACGGGCCGGGCTCGCCGCCGTTCTCGGTGAGCTTCGCCCAGTAGTGGTCGACCTCCTCCTGGCCATCGCAGTGGATCTGGAAGGAGATCGCCTCGTTGAACTTGAACTGGGGGCCGCCGTTGAGCGCGACGAACCGGTGCCCGTCGGCCGTGAAGTCGACGGCGATCACCGAGCCCGCGGGCCCCGGTCCGGCCTCGGTGTAGCGGCCGACCCGGCCGATGCTGGAGTTCTTGAAGATCGACACGTAGTAGTGGGCGGCTTCCTCGGCCTGGCCGTCGAACCAGAGACACGTGGTGAATCCGTCGGTGGTCATGGGCACCTCCTGGAGCGTGGAACGCGGTCATGTGTACCGACCGCCGACCGCCGGAAAACTCATCGGTCGTCCTTGATCCGCACCGCGGGGCACGGGCCGATCCGCCGTCAGGCGGCCAGGCACATGCCCCGGTGGGTGTTCGGCGCGGCCTGCCGCCGGGTGAACTCCGTCTGGACCAGGGTGAGCAGACCACCCAGGTCGAGGCCGAGCGCCCGGGCGGCGGCCCCGAGCACCTCCGAGGATGCCTCCTTGCGGCCGCGCTCGATCTCGGAGAGGTACGGCAGGGAGATCCGGGCCGTCTCGGCGACCTCCTTGAGGGTGCGCTCCTGGGCCAGCCGCTGTTTGCGCAGCACGTCACCGAGGAGGTCGCGCCAGAGCGGCTCCCTGGGCTCGGGGGCCGGCTCCTGGGGACGCAGCGGGATGACACGGGCGTGGTCGTTCGGCGATTGGCTGTTCACGCCCCCACCCTAAAAGCAGTGGCACGCGGAAGGCGGGGATCGGCATTCTGCCCTGCGTGGACGCACTGGAATTCCGGGCGGGGAATCCGCGGTTGCGGGACATCTTCGACGAGGACGCCGAGCGGTACGAGCGGGCGCGGCCCCGCTATCCCGCCTCCCTGACCGGGGAACTGATCCGGGTGACGGGGGCCGCGCCGGGGGTGCGGGTGCTGGAGATCGCCCCGGGCACCGGCCAGCTCACCGTCGATCTGGCCGGATCCGGATGTGCGATCACCGCCGTGGAGATCGGCCCGAACATGGCAGCGGTGGCCCGTCGGCGGCTGGCCGCCCACGCCGGCGCGGAGGTGGTGGTCGCGGCCTTCGAACAGTGGGAGCCGCCGGCGGAGCCCTTCGACGCCGTGGTCTGCGCGACCGCCTTCCACTGGATCGACCCGGCCGTGCGACTGCCGAAGGCGGCCGGGGTGCTGCGCCCCGGCGGGCTGCTCGGCGTGATCGGCACCCACCACGTGGCGGGCGGCACCGAGGACTTCTTCGCCGAGGTCCAGGAATGTTACGAACGCTGGGATCCGGCCACCCCGCCCGGGCTGCGCCAGACCCGTGAGTCCGACCTCGCGACGGACACGGGCGAGTTCACCGGCTCCCCGTACTTCACCGACGTGACCGTGCACACG
>NZ_JBEYFC010000901.1:0-2100 GCF_040634175.1 Streptomyces sp. NPDC007162 | reverse complement strand
ACCTTCGAGGAAGCGGAACTTCGTACGGCTCCTCTTCACGGATCCCGATATGAGAACGCTGTACGTGGCGTGGGAGTCCGTAGCCCATGCCTGTGTCAGGCAGTTGCGGACGGAGGGCGCCAAGTGCCCCGGAGACGCACGTCTGGCAGAACTCGTGGGTGAACTGTCCGTGGTGGACGAGCAGTTCCGCCGATGGTGGGGCGCTCCGCGAGCCACACCCGTACCCGTGGGAACCAGGACCTTGCGTCACCCTCTCGTCGGGGAACTCGTCCTCAACTGGGAAAGCTTCACGTGCACCGCCGACCCCGAGCAGAGCCTGGTGATCTGGGCACCAGAAGCGGGTACGCCTTCACGCGACAGCCTGCAGCTGCTTTCCTCATGGATCACACAGCCGCCCGGGTCACTGACAAGCGCCCCCTGACGGCCTGTCTCGCCTACCTGCGGGCGGCAGACGAGCAATGACCAGTAAAGCAACATGTAAAGCGCTCGCAAAGATCCGCGCCCCGGATTAGGGGCCGGATATGCCCGAACTTGGCCGGGGAGAGAAACATCCAGGGAGGAAATCCTCCCTCCCAGTGATGGGGCCGACGGTGCAAGACTTCCCCGTGTGACGGACCGCGGGCTGCTCGGCAGATCCGCATTTTTCTGCCTGCCTGGTGAGGCTGACGTCACGGGTGTCACGCGTCTTCGCCACGTGCAGGCCAGGTGCCCCATCCACCGAAGCTGAAAGCGTACGTATGTCTTCGACAGAGTTCACCGAGTCAGCAGTACCGCCTCCTGGGGACTCCCCCACTCCGCCGACGCGACGGACATTCATCGCGACGACCACCGCGGTCGGTGGCGCTGTCGTCGCCGGTGGCCTCATCGCCGGATCGCCCCTCCTCGACCCGGTCGAGGCGGCCGCCTCGGAGGCCGCCCCCTCGACTCGCGTCTCCCTGACGGTCAACGGCACCCGTCAGACCGTGACCGTCGACAACCGCACCTCGCTGCTGGACCTGCTGCGCGAGCATTTCGGCCTGACCGGTTCCAAGAAGGGCTGCAATGCCGGGGCTTGCGGCGCGTGTACGGTCCTGGTCGACGGACGGCGGGTCAACTCCTGTCTGACGCTCGCCGTACGCCTGGAGGGCGCGGAGGTCACGACCATCGAGGGCCTGGCCGACGGCGATGAACTGCATCCGCTGCAACAGGCGTTCATCGACCAGGACGCCTTCCAGTGTGGCTACTGCACGCCCGGGCAGATCCTGTCCGGCATCGGCTGCATCAAGGAGGGCCACACGCACTCGCCGGAGGAGATCCGCGAGTGGATGAGCGGCAACATCTGCCGCTGCGGCTGCTACGTGAAGATCGTGCGGGCGGTCGAGCAGACCGCCGGCCGGAAGTAAGGAGCCGCTGGCATGTATCCCTTCTCCTTCACGAAGGCCGCCAACGCCCGTGCGGCCCTCACCGCGGGCCGACACGGCGGCCGCTACATCGCCGGCGGCACCACCCTCGTCGACCTGATGCGGGAAACCGTCGAGCGTCCCGAGACCCTGGTCGACATCAGCGCCCTGCCGATGCGCGACGTCAGGGTCACCGAGGGCGGCGGCTTGCGCATCGGTGCCCTGGTGACCATGGCCGAGGCCGCCGCCCACCCCAAGGTGCGCTCGCTGTACCCCGTCATCTCCCAGTCGCTGGAACTGAGCGCTTCCGCCCAGCTGCGGAACATGGCCACCATCGGCGGCAACATCATGCAGCGCACCCGCTGCACCTACTTCCGCGACATCACCGCCGACTGCAACAAGCGCGAGCCCGGCTCGGGTTGTGCCGCACTCCACGGCCACAACCGCACGCACGCCATCCTCGCCACCTCCGACTCCTGCGTGGCCACCCATCCCTCCGACGTCGCCGTGGCCTTCGCCGCGCTGGAGGCGACCGTCCACCTGCTGGGCCCCGACGGGGAACGCCGAGTCCCCTTCGCGGACTTCCTCCTCAGGCCCGGCGACACCCCGAACCGCGAACACGCCCTCCGGCAGGGCAGCAGGTGGTGGACGGCTGTGCCGTACGCGGAACCGAGCATCGCCCCGATGAAAAGGCTGGGTGCGAAGACGCCGCCGGAGCCGC
>NZ_JBEYFC010000900.1:0-2105 GCF_040634175.1 Streptomyces sp. NPDC007162 | reverse complement strand
GCCGCACAAAACACACCCCCCCACCCGGCCCCAGGCTGGACCACCGGCGCGGGCCCGGCCCCCCCGCCTCAGCTGAGCTGGACGTGGATCTCGGGGGCCCCGCGGAAGAACCAGCCCTGGACCCTGGGCGGGCGGGCCTCGTCGAGTCGGAGGTCCGGGAACGCTGCGAACAGCTCTTGAAGGGCGACTCGCACGATCTGCGGAGCGAGGGCACTGCCCGCGCACGCGTGCCTGCCGAGGCCGAACGCCAGGTGCGCGTGGGCGGGGCGATCCAGATCGAAGCGGTCCGGCTCGGTGAATTCGGCGGGATCCCGGTTCGCGGAACCGTAGGCCATCCAGACGGTGTCCCCGCGGCGAATCCGTGCGCCCTCGATCTCGACATCCTCGACGCAGACCCGCGATGCTCCGCCGTAGAGCGGGCTGAGCCACCGCATCCCCTCAACGATCGCCCGCGGGAGCAGGGCCGGATCGGCCATCACACGCGCTAGCTGGGCAGGATCCGTGGCCAGCCCGAGCAGGGTGCTCCCGCAGGCGTGCCCAGGTTCCTGGAGACCGCCCATCAGCACGATGAGCACTGACGGCAGTACCGTCTCCAGCGCGCGCGGGTCGCCCGTCGCCCGGCCACTGTTCAGCATTCGGTGGATGGGACTGCCGACTGTCGCGCCCTCACGTCGTTCCAAGTCCTGCAAGTACTGGGTGATCTCCTCGCGCGCCGCGTCCGCGCCCCGGAAACCCTCCGGGTTGGCGAAGGCACCGTCCGGGTTCACCGCCATGTTCTGTGTTCCGACGGACAGGTCGTGGAACCAACGCCGCAGGGTGTCCGCATCCACGTCGAAACCGTACGCGTCGGCGACCGAGCGCACACTCAGCGGCTCGAAGTAATCCGCCATCAGCTCCGCTCGGTCCCGGCCGCGCAGCGACTCGAGATACGTGCGGGCGGCCGGTCCGACTTTGCTCGAGACCAGGTCCCGTACGGCCCGAGGTCCCACCGGGCTCCCGACGGCCTCGCGCAGGTCGCTGTGCAGGTCGCCGTCGGCACCGAGCACATGCGGGGTGCCGTACACGCGCTCGTGCACCGGACTGGTTCCGCCGCTGAAAGTCCGGTCGTCCTCGGCGACGCGCCTGCAGGCGCGGTAGGTCGTGACGAGCCACCCGCCGATTTTCGGGATCCATGCCACAGGAGCCTCGGACCGGAGGCGCGCCGCGATCGCGTCGGCGTCTGAGGCCAGGTCCTCCAGGGTGAGCTCGGACACCCAAGCCGGCTCGGCGGTTCGCATCGTGGTCACTGGATCCTCCTTGATCACAGGTCGAGAGTGAGACGTGGCGTTCGAGAACGCGAGACACAGATCAGGATCGAGGCACCTGACTGCCGTTCAGCTGGGGAGAGAAAGGTGTCGCGGTGGTCGGGAACCCCGTCGAGAACCGGGGTCTCGCACGTGCCGCACGTCCCGGTCCGACAGGAGGACAACACGAACGCACCGGCCCGCTCCACCGCCTCGAGGATCGTTTCATCCGATGCCACGGACACGTGGATCCCGCTGGTGGCGAGCTCGACTTCGATGGTGTTGCCGCCTGTCTCGGCAGGCGGCCGGAACCTTTCGACGCTGAGCAGAGACGGGTCGGTCACGAGCCGGGAGACCTCGTCGATCATGCCCGAGGGGCCGCAGCAGTACACCCGCGCGCCCCTGCGCGACGCGTCCGCCACGATCGCTGCGAGCGGCAGCGGCCCGTACCGGTCCTCGGGATGGATCGACACACGATCGCCGTGGTCGGCGAGCTCGCTGACGAACGGCATGGCAGACACATGGCGTCCGCCGTAGTGGAGCGTCCAGTCGCGCCCATCAGCCAACGCCCGTTGAATCATGGGCAGGAAGGGGGTGATGCCTATGCCACCGGCCACGAATGCGAGCGGGCGCCGATCGTCGACGAGAGGAAAGGAGTTCCGGGGTGACGAGACGGTGATCGCGTCCCCCACACCGACCTCGTCGTGGAGGCGGGAGGAAACCCGTCCCTCCGCTATCCGGCGGACGGCGAACCGGTACCGCGCGCGGTCGGACACGTCCCCGATCAGAGAGTACTGGCGGACGAGTCCCGCAGCGAGGTAC
>NZ_JBEYFC010000899.1:0-2122 GCF_040634175.1 Streptomyces sp. NPDC007162 | reverse complement strand
GTCAGGAGTGACGGGCCCCGGGGCGGCCGGATGCTCGGCGGTGTCGTGGCCGCCCCCGGGGTCGGGCAGAGGGATCCATACGATTGTGCAGGTCGATACCGCTCTACGTTGGACATATGAGCGATAAGGAAGAACCGATGACCCCGCTGGACCCCATGAGCGCCAGACCGCTCTATGTTCAGCTGGCCGACGTCATCGCAGGGAAGATCGCATCTGGAGATCTGGCACCGGACAGGCCCATCCCCTCCGAGAACCATCTTGCCGACGAGTACGGCGTAGCCCGTCTCACCGCACGCCGCGCCGCACAGGAACTGCGCGAGCGCGGCCTCATCGTCACAGTGCGCGGCAAGGGGTCCTTCGTGGTCGAACAGCCAACGGTTGACGCAGAGAAGGAGAGCGATTCGGACAACTGAAGAGGCCGCGGTGTGTCGCGCGGCCTCTTTGGCTTTCTTTGAGCTGGATCGGCTACTCGACGCCGATATGTGGCGGGTGGCCGATACTGTTGCCGTCCGCCCTCGGATGCATACCTCGTTACAGATCGCCCGGCTTCGGCGCCGCTGCTTCTCCGGAGGGACCCATGAGGATGGAGTGGGTCTCGTGAACGTCCTTGGCTGCCTTCGAGGGCGCACTCACCTCCACCATGACGATCCCGCTCCGGAGCCGGGTGATGACCGGGGGCTGGGAACGGCTGGGGAGTTCGCCGAGGAATCGCGTCAGCCGGGCACGCTGGCCCGGGGACAACTCGCTTTCGGCGACGGTGTGGACGGCTCCGGAGAGTAGCTGGCACAGCCGCTCGGCGCTGTCGGGATTGCCGGTGAACAGACGGATCCAGGACTGGTCCACGAAGCTCAGCCGTACGTCGGCTTCGGCCTCGCTGTATGTCATCCGCCTTGCTCCGGCGAGAGAATCGCGAGGGAATTCCGCGAGCACGTCGGCTTTGTCCAATGTGCCTGTTCGGGTACCGAGAAAGAGCAGGCGCCGACTCGTCAGGGCGAGGTCGGTGGCATAGCCCTTGGGGCGGCGCGCAGGATCCAGTTGCCAGGGCACGGTCCGCGCCAGAGTGTCGGGCGCGGCCCACATGACGGGAAAGTCCTCGACCTCGTTCTCCGGTTCCTCCGGCCTTCCACGCACGGGTACATCGCCGAAGGGCGAGCCGGCGGCTCCGCCGATGTTCGCGATGAGGTTGGCGATCAGTGGAATCCCGACGGCGAAGGCGCGGCCGGTGCGTTGCGCGACACGGTCGCCAGTCGTACGCAGGGTGTAGCTCGGACCCGCAGGCCAGTCACGCAGTTCCTGCTGGATGTCGTTGCGCTCGAGATCTCGGAACCAGCGGGATCCGGAGACAGCCGGTGAGATGCCGGTGGCGAATTTGGCCGCGGTCCTGATCAGCAGGTCCTCGTCGGCCTCGGGATACCAGTCCATCAGTACGTCATCTCTCCACGGAGGAACACAACTCGGTCAGTCGGGAAGACCGGCAGGAGCGGTCGAGGGCGGGAATTCCACCGAGCCGACGATTCCCGCCACGGCGTGTGCGAACTCATCCCACTGTTCCACTGAAGCCGTGTCCAGGGTAAACACAGCGGTGTACGGGCCGGTTGCGAACGGGATGTGTACCTGGATTTGTCCCATGATGAGTTCCTCGTCCTGGCCGGACTTCGTGTATCCGCCGTCCACGACAAGTTTCTGGAAGCTGACTCCGCAGACCGCCGGCCCGCACGGGAGATCCAGCCAGGTCACCTCGCGCAATGGGTCCCGGAGCAAGAGTGCCTTGATGCCCTGCGCGACGACTTCCTGATCCGTCTCACCCGACTCCTTGCCGAGTTTGTCCCAGAAGCCCGGCTCGTCGGGCGCGATGTCGCCGGCCTTGTCGAGCTCCTTGCTGACCTGACGGGCTGCCGCCCGGTAATCCGCCTCCAGCTCATGAACCTTCTGGATGACTCCGTCCACCGCGCTGGAGGCCTTGGCAAGTTCGTCGCTGCCTTTGCCTGCTGCCTTCCCTTCGGCCGCGGCCTTCGCGTCGAGTTTGTCCCCGGCGCTCTTCTCCAGCCGGTCCGCCCGATCCTGGAAGTCCTAGCACTGCTAGAAACTCTCTCAGGGGGAGACCATGACCGTCACCGCGTAC
>NZ_JBEYFC010000898.1:0-2125 GCF_040634175.1 Streptomyces sp. NPDC007162 | reverse complement strand
GCTGGCGCGACCGTATGGCGGCCGGGATCGCTCTCGCACAGCGCGCCGGTATCTACCTCCCTGCCCAACCCGTGTCAACAGGTTTTCCGGGGCGAAGAGGAGACTAGCAGCTCACGGGAGCTCTCCGCACATCAGGCGGCCGTGGGGAGGGACGCGCTGCGCTCGGTCTCGCCGAGGTCCCCCGTCTCACCCGCGCGGACGGCCCGGCCACCGAGGACGAAGACGTAGGCCAGGAAGGCCAGCTCAGCCGCTATTCCGATGCCTATGCGGGCCCAGGTCGGCAGGCCGGAGGGGGTGACGAACCCTTCGATCGCGCCGGAGACGAAGAGGACCAGGGCCAGGCCGATCGCCATGCCCACGGCCGCACGGCCTTCCTCGGCCAGCGCCGTACGGCGGCTGCGCGGACCGGGGTCTATGAGGGTCCAGCCGAGACGCAGTCCGGTACCCGCGGCCACGAAGACCGCGGTGAGTTCGAGCAGCCCGTGCGGGAGGACCAGACCCAGGAAGGTGTCGAGGCGGCCGGCCGAGGACATCAGGCCGAACCCGACGGCCAGGTTGAGCATGTTCTCCAGCAGGATCCAGAGGACCGGCAGGCCGAGGAAGACACCCAGGACCAGGCACATCGCGGCGGCCTGCGCGTTGTTCGTCCACACCTGGGCCGCGAAGGAGGCCGCGGGATGGCTGGAGTAGTAGGTCTCGTACTCGCCGCCGGGGCGGGTCAGCTCGCGGAGCTGGCCGGGGGCGGCGATGGTCGACTGCACGTCCGGGTGGGTCCCGATCCACCAGCCCAGCAGGATCGCGACGGCCGTGGATATGAGTGCGGTGGGCACCCACCAGCGGCGGGAGCGGTAGACGGCCGCCGGGAAGCCCTGTCCCAGGAAGCGGGCGACATCGCGCCAGGAGGCTCGGCCGGTTCCCGCCACGGCACTGCGCGCACGTGCCACGAGTTGGCTGAGGCGTCCGGTGAGCTGCGGATCGGGCGCGCTGGACTGGATGAGGGACAGGTGGGTGGCGGTGCGCTGGTAGAGGGCGACGAGTTCGTCGGCTTCGGCGCCGTCGAGACGCCGCTGACGGCGCAGGAGGGCGTCCAGACGGTCCCATTCGGCTCGGTGTGCGGAGACGAAGACGTCGAGGTCCATCGGGTCTGCCTGCTCCTCGGCTGGTCGTCGACTGCCTGTCGTAGCTGTCGGCTTGTCGTACTGCGGCGCGATGTGCGCTCAGCTTGGCAGACTTGCGCTGTACAGGGCAGACCAGGGAAGGCGGCGGACGTGAGTGAGCTGGTGACGGGCGAGGCGGTGGCGCTCGAACTGCGTCCCGCGAGGCTGCCCAGCAGGGCCCTGGCGGTGCTGCTCGACCTGGTCGTGGTCCTGGCCGTGTACATCGGGGCGATGACAGGCCTGGTCGCGGCCACGGCCTCGCTGGACGAAGCCGCACAGACCGCGCTGTCGATCGCGGCCTTCCTGCTGCTGCTGGTGGGGGCGCCGATCGCGGTGGAGACGCTGAGTCACGGGCGTTCGCTCGGGAAGCTGGCGTGCGGGCTGCGGGTCGTACGCGATGACGGTGGGCCGATCCGGTTCCGGCATGCGCTGGTGCGGGGCGCTCTCGGTGTGGTCGAGATCCTGATGACGTTCGGGGTCGTCGCCTGTATCGCCTCGCTGGTGTCGGCGCGCGGTCGGCGGCTCGGTGACGTCTTCGCCGGGACCCTGGTCGTACGGGAGCGGGTGCCCGTCGGGCAGACCCGTTTCATTCCGCCGCCCCCGCCTTGGCTGGCGGGACGTTTCGCCGAGCTGGACCTGTCGGCCGTACCGGACGGGCTGTGGCTCGCCGTCCGGCAGTACCTCACGCGGATGCAGCAGCTGGATCCGCAGGTCTCCTGGGCGATGGCCGGGCAGCTCGCGTCCGACCTCGCCAACCGGACGGGTACTCCGGCGCCGCAGGACGTACCGCCGGCCGCCTTTCTCGCGGCCGTGATGCAGGAGCGCCAGGCCCGCGAGGCCCGGCGGACCTTCGCCGGGTACGGCCCCGCACTGCCCGGCGCGCCCGTCGGCTACGGCCCATCGTTGCCCGGTGCCGGCACCGGCGTAGCCGGTGCCGGCACCGGCTACGCCCCGATAGGAAGAGGACA
>NZ_JBEYFC010000897.1:0-2129 GCF_040634175.1 Streptomyces sp. NPDC007162 | reverse complement strand
CTGTCCGGGGGCACCGAGACGACGGCCATGGACCTGGAGAAGGCCAGGGCCGACGGCGAGTACGTGGTCCCGGTCAACGCCCACGCCCGGATCACGCACGGCAACACCCGTGCCTACGGCGGTACGTTCCTCGTCTTCTCGGACTACATGCGCAACGCCGTCCGTCTCTCGGCGCTGATGCACCTGCCGGTGACCTACGTGTGGACCCACGACTCCATCGGCCTCGGCGAGGACGGCCCGACCCACCAGCCGGTCGAGCACCTCGCCTCGCTGCGCGCCATCCCCGGCCTGAACGTGGTCCGCCCGGCGGACGCCAACGAGACCGCGATCGCCTGGCGCGAGATCCTCAGGCGCTACACGAAGGTGTTCGGCAAGGGGGCCCCGCACGGCCTCGCGCTGACCCGCCAGGGCGTGCCGGTGTACGAGCCGAACGAGGACGCGGTCAAGGGCGGTTACGTCCTCTTCGAGGCGTCGAACCAGGCCCCGGAGGTCATTCTCATCGCCACCGGCTCCGAGGTGCACGTCGCCGTCGAGGCGCGCGAGCAGCTGGAGGCCGACGGCGTGCCCACCCGCGTCGTGTCCATGCCGTGCGTGGAGTGGTTCGAGGAGCAGGACCAGGGGTACCGGGACAGCGTCCTGCCGCCGTCCGTCAGGGCTCGTGTCTCGGTCGAGGCCGGCATCGGTCTCACGTGGCACAAGTACGTCGGGGACGCCGGCCGCATCGTTTCCCTGGAGCACTTCGGTGCTTCCGCCGACGGCAAGGTGCTCTTCCAGGAGTTCGGCTTCACTGCCGAGAACGTGGCCGCGAAGGCCCGGGAATCCATCGCTGCCGCCCAGCGCTGACGCTCATATACGACCCGTAGGAGATGTAATTCCATGACAGACGCACTCAAGCGCCTCTCCGAGGAAGGCGTCGCGATCTGGCTGGACGACCTGTCGCGCAAGCGGATCACGTCCGGCAACCTCGCCGAGCTGATCGACCAGCAGCACGTCGTGGGCGTCACCACCAACCCGACGATCTTCCAGAAGGCGATCTCCCAGGGCGACGGCTACGACCAGCAGGTCTCGGACCTCGCCGCCCGCAAGGTGACCGTCGAAGAGGCCATCCGCATGATCACCACGGCGGACGTCCGCGACGCCGCCGACATCCTGCGCCCGGTCTACGACGCGACCGACGGCCAGGACGGCCGGGTGTCGATCGAGGTCGACCCGCGCCTGGCGCACAACACCAGGTCGACCGTCGCCGAGGCCAAGCAGTTGGCCTGGCTGGTGGACCGTCCCAACACCCTCATCAAGATCCCGGCCACCGAGGCGGGCATCCCGGCGATCGCGGAGGTCATCGGCCTCGGCATCAGCGTCAACGTCACGCTGATCTTCTCGCTGGAGCGCTACCGCAAGGTCATGGACGCCTACCTGACCGGCCTGGAGAAGGCCAAGGAGCGCGGCCTCGACCTGTCGCAGATCCGTTCGGTGGCGTCGTTCTTCGTGTCCCGGGTGGACACCGAGATCGACAAGCGCCTGAACGACATCGGCACCGACGAGGCCAAGGCGCTGCTCGGCAAGTCCGCCGTCGCCAACGCCCGGCTCGCGTACCAGGCGTACGAGGAGGTCTTCTCCTCGGACCGCTGGAACGCGCTGGAGTCCGCGGGCGCCCGCAAGCAGCGTCCGCTGTGGGCCTCCACCGGCGTGAAGGACCCCGCGTACAAGGACACCCTGTACGTCGTCGACCTGGTGGCGCCGAACACGGTCAACACCATGCCGGAGGCCACGCTGTTCGCGGTCGAGGACCACGGCGAGATCGCCGGCGACGCCGTCACCGGTACGTACGAGCAGGCGCGCGCCGTGCTCGACGCCGTGGAGGCGCTCGGGATCGCGTACGACGACGTGGTCCAGGTTCTGGAGGACGAGGGCGTCGAGAAGTTCGAGGCGTCCTGGAACGACCTGCTCAAGTCGACCCAGGCGGAGCTGGAGCGCCTGGCCCCCTCGGAGGGCTGATCACTTGTCACCCCTTTCCGGTTCCGGAGCGAACCCGCTTCGTGACCCCGCGGACCGACGGCTCCCGCGTATCGCGGGGCCGTCGGGCCTGGTCATCTTCGGCGTCACGGGCGACCTCTCCCGCAAGAAGCTCA
>NZ_JBEYFC010000896.1:0-2153 GCF_040634175.1 Streptomyces sp. NPDC007162 | reverse complement strand
GCACGGGCTCAGAAACGCGCTGTGCCGGTGCGTCCTTGGAACCCGACTGTGCCCGCACGCTGGCGTCACAGCGATCGAGGGAGACGCGGGATGAGCGGCGCAGGAGGCATCACCACCCTGGTTGTCCATGAGGGCGGCACGGCGGTGGTGGGCGTCTTCGGTGAACTGGACCAGTTCACCGGTCCGGAACTGTGCCCTGTCCTGGCTGAATGTCTAGATCAACGGCCGGTCCGGCTGCTGCTGGACCTGGCCGGAGTGTCGTTCTGCGACGCGGCCGGCCTCACGGCCTTGGTAGCGGCCAGAGGCGGTGCCTTACAGGCCGGGGCGGAATTCGCTCTGACCGGCGTCCAGCCGGTTCTGCTTCGCGTGCTTGCGATCACGGGCCTCGACGCCTTGTTCGTACTGCGACCACAGCACGGTCCCGCTGCCAGTTCCAACCCTGCTTCCTGACACCCTGTCGGCGCTCGCTCGAAAGCCGCGCCGCCGAGCAGCGCCAGCGGCTGCGGACAGGTCAGCTGTGAGGGTTCGGACGGGCGGACGGTACGGCCCTGCGCAACGACCGCTGTCGGCTCAGGGGTACTGGCCCCGCCATGCGTCCTAGCGCCTGAGCGGAGTCCGATTCACCGTTCGCTCAGGGAGCAGGCATGGGTGCAGGATGGCGGGGTAGGCGCGCTGTCGTCGGCCGTTTCGGCAGGCAGCAGCGGTGAGATCGATCGTGGGAGGGTATCAGCATGGCGCCCAGCACGCTGGCAACGCACACCCGGACGGCCGAGTTGCCGGAGGTCGTCGATCCTTCCCAGGTGGCGCCCAAGGACGCTCGCGAGCTGTCCAAGCTCTTCTTCCAGCAGCTGGCGGTGCTGGAAGAGGGCACCGCGGAGTACAGCTACGCCCGGAACACGCTGATCGAGATGAACATGTCCCTGGTCCGCTACGCGGCCGGCCGGTTCCGCAGCCGGGGGCCGGAGGAGATGGAGGACATCGTCCAGGTGGGCATGATTGGCCTGATCAAGGCCATCGACCGGTTCGAGCTGTCACGCGAGGTGGAGTTCACCTCCTTCGCCATCCCCTACGTCGTCGGCGAGATCAAGCGCTTCTTCCGCGACACGACCTGGGCCGTGCACGTGCCGCGCCGGCTGCAGGAGGCCCGCGTCCAGCTCGCCAAGGCGACCGAGGAACTGCGCAGCCGCCTCGACCGTGACCCGACGGTCAAGGAGCTGTCGGAGCTGATGAGCCTGTCCGAGGACGAGGTCCGCGAGGCCCGCCTGGCTTCCAACGGTTACAACTCCTCCTCCCTGGACGCCACGCTCAACGGGAGCGAGGACGGCGAGGCCGCGCTCCAGGACTTCATCGGGACCGAGGACACGGCTCTGGAGCTGGTGGAGGACTTCCATGCCCTCGCACCCATGATCGCCGAGCTCGACGAGCGCGACCGGCAGCTCATTCACATGAGGTTCGTGGAGGAGCTCACCCAGGCCCAGATCGGCGAACGTCTGGGTGTTTCGCAGATGCACGTCTCGCGACTGCTGTCCCGGTGCCTGGCCCGGCTGCGCGAAGGCATGCTCATGACCGGCTGAGCCTATTAGCGGTACCCCTCTTGATGCCCGCCATGGCCGTGGCGGGCATTAGCCATGCTCAATTCGTCCGGCTGGCGGAGGTCAGACGGCAAGTGCCTCGCGCAGGGTTGGGTGGCAGGGGATGACCTCGGGGATACCGACGATCCCGAGGGTCTCGGAGACAGCGCGGCTCGGTGCGGCGAGTCGCAGACGGCCGCCGTGGCGCTGCGCGGTGTGATGGGCGGTGATGAGAGCGTTGATGCCGCTGGAGTCCATGAAGGTGACGCCGCTGAGATCCACCACCGTCACCTGAGCGGCAGCGTCATCAGCGTTCAGGGCATTCAGCAGCTGCGGAGCACTGTCGAGATCGATCTCGCCGCACGCCGTGACCACCCGGACGCCCCTGGTATGGCTCAGGTTGATCGACAGACGCGCATTTCCTGCAGAACGGTTGTCCGCCATAGTCCCTCAGCACCTCAGCAAGTGTCGGTGACGCCGTACCCAGCACTTCCTCGATGTGGATCTGCTCGCGCATGGTACTGGTACTGCACCCGGATGGCCCTGCCACCCACAGGTACATGTTGCGCGTGCGCGGTACCC
>NZ_JBEYFC010000895.1:0-2156 GCF_040634175.1 Streptomyces sp. NPDC007162 | reverse complement strand
ACCTGGCGTCCCCGACCGACTTGGATATGTCGGCGACCGCGTTGTTGCTGACCAGGGTCGGCAGTGCCTGGTACTCGGCCTGCACCAGGTCGGGACCGTTCTTCGCCTTGTGCGCGGTGAGGATCTTGGTGACCAGCGTGTCGCCGGACGCCTGCTTCTTCACCGTGACGGTGATCTGGTCCTTCTTGCCCTCGCCCTTGTTCCAGAGATCGACGACCTTGTCCATACCGGGCGCCCAGGCCCAGTACGTCAGCGAGACCGGGCCGGAGTCGGCCTTGCCGCCGTCGTCGGACGAGCCGCAGGCGGCGAGGGCGGTGGCGCCGAGCGAGACGGCGACGGCGGTTGTCACGAGGCGGCGGCGCTTCGTGTGCGGCATGGATCTCTCCCCTGACCTGGGTCCCCGCCCGTCGCGGGAACCTGCCATGCAGATGCTGTGAGCGTTCTCAGGCCCGGATCATCGCTCGACGCGAGTCCGTGCCATGCTCTGTGAGCGTTCACAGTAGAGAAACATCCCGGACACTTGTCAATGGTTGTTGCTGTGCGGTTATGTTGGGCCCACGCAGCCGACGATGTGTGTGCACGTTCCCAAATGATCGATTAAACGGGAGAGATCCATGCCGGACACCAGCCCCAGGGGCCTCACCAGGCTCGCCTTCGGTGGGGACTACAACCCCGAGCAGTGGCCGGAAAGCGTCTGGCAGGAGGACGTCCGGCTGATGCGCGAGGCCGGGGTCACGATGGTGAGCGTCGGGATCTTCTCCTGGGCCCTGCTGGAGCCGGCGCCGGGGGAGTACGACTTCGGCTGGCTCGACCGGGTCCTCGGCCTGCTGCACGAGAACGGCATCCGCGTCGACCTCGGCACGCCCACCGTGGTGCCGCCCGCCTGGTTCTACCGGGCGCACCCCGAGGCCCTGCCGGTCACCGCCGAGGGCATGCGCCACGAGTTCGGCTCCCGCGGCGCCGTCTGCCACTCCAACGCCGACTACCGCACGGCCGCCGCCGCCATCACCACGAAGCTCGCCGAGCGGTACGGCGGCCACCCGGCCCTCGCGCTGTGGCACGTCCACAACGAGTACGGCGTCCCCGTCTCGGCCTGCTACTGCGACTCCTGTGCCGCGCACTTCCGCCGCTGGCTCGCGGACACGTACGGCACGGTCGACGCGGTCAACGCGGCCTGGGGCACGGCCTTCTGGGGCCAGCACTACACGGACCTCGGGCAGATCAACCCCCCGCGCGCCACCCCGACCGTCGGCAACCCGGGCCAGGCCCTCGACTACAAGCGGTTCGCCGACGCCACCATCCGCGAGAACTTCCGGATGGAGCGGGACATCCTGCACCGCCTCTCGCCCGGCGTCCCGGTGACCACCAACTTCATGACCGCCCTCAGCCAGTGCGACTCGATGGACTACTGGGCCTGGGGCCGCGAGGTCGACCTGGTCACCAACGACCACTACCTGATCACCGACGGCCGCCGTACCCACGTCAACCTCGCCATGGCCGCCGACCTCACCCGGTCCGTCGCCGCCGGCGCCCCCTGGCTGCTCCTGGAGCACTCCACGTCGGGCGTCAACTGGCAGCCCCGCAACCCGGCCAAGGCGCCCGGCCAGATGGCCCGCAACTCCCTCGCCCACGTGGCCCGCGGCTCGGACGGCGCGATGTTCTTCCAGTGGCGGCAGTCCCGGCGCGGGGCCGAGAAGTTCCACTCCGCGATGCTCCCGCACGGCGGTACCGGGACCCGGGTCTGGCGTGAGGTGGTCGAACTGGGCGCCTCCCTCGACTCGCTGACCCCGATCAAGGGCACCCGCACCCGGGCCGACGTGGCGGTCCTGTGGGACTGGCAGTCCTGGTGGGCGCAGAACCTCCAGTGGCGCCCCAGCGAGGACCACGACCCGCGGGAGCGCGCCGACGCCTTCTACGAGGCCCTCTACGACCGCCACCTCACCGTCGACTTCGCCCATCCGGAAAGCGACTTGTCGGCCTATCCCCTTGTCGTCGTACCGGCCCTGTACCTGATGACCGAGGCGGCCGGGAACAACCTCAGGGAGTACGTCGAGAACGGCGGCACCCTCGTCGTGTCGTACTTCTCCGGGATCGTCGACGAGCACGACGCCGTCCACGAGGGCGCCTACCCGGGCTCCCTGCGCGAGACCCTGGGC
>NZ_JBEYFC010000894.1:0-2164 GCF_040634175.1 Streptomyces sp. NPDC007162 | reverse complement strand
CCTCTTCCCCCCCCCCCCGCTCTCCCTTCGGGGCGGAGCCGGGGCGGCCGGCGGGGGGGGCGCCCCCGGCCCAGTGCCGGGGGCGCGCCGCCGTCTGCAGGCGCTCCGGCAGCAGCGCCATCGCGCCACCGCCGGTCGCGCCGATCAGCCGCAGATCCGGGTACTTGTCCAGCCACCCCGCGAAGGCGATCATGGCCATGCCCATGGTGACGTCCCCGAACCGGCCGATCTGCTCGACGAAGCCGATCTCGTCGACCCGTTCCGTGCCGACCGGTTCGGCGGGGGCGTGCACCAGGACCGGCACCCCCGCCTCCGCGGCCAGCGCGAAGAAGGAGTCGGCGCGCGGGGAGCCGAGCAGCTCCCCGTGGACGCTGGACGTGGTGATCAGGCCGACGAAGGCCGGATCCGCCAGGGTCTCCCGCACCCCTTCGAGGTGATCGTCGTCGCCGAACGGGTTGGCGTACACGTAGCCGCGCAACCGGTCGGGGAACTTGGCGATCAGCCCCGACATCCAGGCGTGGAACCCGCGCAGCCGGTCTCGTGGCTGCGCGTAGTTGTCCACGCCCGGTACCCGTGCCATCGCTCCGGCGCCCACGGGGCTGCCGATGATGGTCAGGTCGATGCCTGCCTCGGCGCGAGCGGCGAGCATGCCGTCCACGTCGGTCAGGCTCGGCGGCATGGGGAAGCGTGCGGCCGCCTCCGGCGGGGAGAGGTGCCCGTGGATGTCGATGATCACGTGTCACTGCCCGGTTTCGGTGCGAGTGCGCGGGTGACCGCGGCACAGTCCTGGTCGCCCAGTCCCTGCTCGGTGGCACGGACGTGGGTCTCTGCCGCGGCGGTCGTGAGCGGCAGGCTCAGGCCGACCGCCGCCGCCTGCTTGGTAGCGAGCATGAGGTCTTTCGCCATCAGCCGCAGCCGGAAGTCCGGCTCCTCGAAGCGGCCGGAACCCAGACGCCTCGCCTTGAACGCCATGACCGGAGAGGCGAAGCCGCTGCCCGCGACGGTCTTGAGGACCGACTGCCGGTCCAGGCCGCAGGCGGTCGCCAGTTCGGTGACCTCGGCCAGGGCCTGCACCTCGATGCCCATCAGGAGGTTGAGGCACAGTTTCATCCGCATGCCGGAACCGAGTGCGCCCAGATGGACGACCTCCTTGCCCAGCGCCTCCAGCAGCGGGCGGCAGGCGGTGAACGCCTCTTCCGCGCCGCCGACGAAGAGCCGAAGCTCGCCGTCCCGGGCGTGGTCGCGGTTGCCGAGCATGCCGACGTCCACGACCGAGGGGATGTCCCCGGCGATCTGGAGCACCTCTTCGGGGGAGACGGTGCTGGCGCAGACGAGGACCCCGGGGTAGGGGCCTCTGGACAGGACGCCGTCGGGTCCGTGCAGCACGGACGAGAGGGCCTCGCCGTCGGCGACGACGCAGACGGCGGCACTCGTGCCCGCGACGGCGTCGGCGGGGTGCGGGGCGACGAAGGCGCCTGCCCCGGCGAGCGCTGCGGCCCGCTCCGGAGTACGGTTCCAGACCCGGACCCGCATTCCCCGGTCGAGGAGGCGGGTGGCCAGGCCGGTGCCCATCGTGCCGAGCCCGAGTACGGCGACGGGGCCGCTGGCGGTGCGCGTCATGACGACACCCCCTCGGTCTCCTTGACGACTCGGAACCGCAGCGACTGCGTCGAGTCGACCCACCGGCGCAGCGGAGCCACCAGTGCGCGGTGCTCCGCGCTCTGCTGCCAGGCGAAGAAGTGCCCGGCCGTCTGCCACTCGCTGGTGATGACCCACTGCCGGGAGTCGTCCACGGGTGCTCCCAGCCGCTCGACGATGTGGCCGGGGGTCCGGGCGACGGACTCGCGGAGCTGGTCGTACGCCTCCAGGAATCCCTGCTCGCCGCCCTCGATCACGCGGACGGTGAAGACGACGCTCAGTCTGTCGGCCGGCCGGCCGTTGTTCCTCGTTTCCCTCGTGCCCATGTCTCCTCCTGAGGGTGAGATCCGGCAGGACACGACTTCCACGGCCTCATGTCCCCCGTGCGGACGCAACTCCGAACGGGGGACGGACCAACGGGGACAAGGGGATGACAGCCCGTGATTGCTCTGTCCGGGTGAGTGACGAGGCGGGGGGGGGCACCGGGGGGAGCGGCGGCGCGGGAGGGGGGGGGGGGGGCAGAGCG
>NZ_JBEYFC010000893.1:0-2187 GCF_040634175.1 Streptomyces sp. NPDC007162 | reverse complement strand
ATGTCCAGCCACTCGCTGACCAGCCGCAGCCGGGTGACGACGGCGTCGTCGTCGGGGCCGGGCCGCCGGCCGAGCTCGCGCAGGTCGTCGTCGACGACCTGTCGCTCGCTTCCGCGTCGGCCTAGGGGGCGCCGGGATGCACGAGGGATCCGTCTCTCTGAGCGGCCGCTGGCGGCTGTGGGACCAGGTCGCGGTGCGCGGCGCGGGGTTCCCGGCGGACGGGGTGCTCCGGCTCGCGCCGGAGGGCCTGGCCGCGGCAGCGGACAAGTTCGGGCCTCGGGACGCGCTGTCCGGCGCGGCCTGGAAGGCCTTCGAGGCAGAGTTCGCGCAGGCTGCCGTACGGGCGGCCGCGAGCGCGCAGGAGATCGCCGCCTCCGGGTTGTTCCGGGCGGCGGTCGCCTGGCAGAACCGCGGGGTGCTCGACTCGGCGATCCGGCCGTTCCTCAACTGGTCGCCGGCGACGGCGGGCCGTACCTTCAAGCAGCGCCAGCGCGAGGAGCTGGTCGCACACTACTGGCAGCGGTTCTGTGTCAAGAACGACACCATCGGCTTCTTCGGACCGGTCGGCTGGGGCGTCTTCGACACCGCCCGGCCCGGCGTGGCCGTCGAGCCGGGCACCGGACTGACCGCGTCCTCGGAGGTCTTCTTCTCCAGCTGGTCGGTCGACGCGGTGGCCCGGGAGATCGAGGCCGACCCGGCGGTGCGCCCCTGGACGGCGCCCCGCCGGGTGCCGTTCGTACGGCTGGAGGAGAACGCCGTACGGACCCCCGCCAGGCCGCCGCACCCGGTGCCGCCTCAGACGCTCCGGCTGCTGCGCCTGTGCGACGGCACCCGCTCCGTCCGGGCCCTCCAGGAGGAGATCGGCCCGGACACGGACGTGCCCGCCCTGCTCGGCGAACTGGTCCGGCTGCGCTGGATCACCTGGCGGCTGGACGTTCCCGCCGACATCCGCCCCGACCGCCGGCTGCGCGCCTGCCTGGAGCGGATCGGCGAGCCGGCGCTGCGCGCCGCCGCCGTCGCCCGGATGGACGAACTGGAACGCGCGGTCGAGGGCGTCCGGGCTGCGGCCGAGGACCCCGAGCGACTGGTCGCGGCTCTCACCCACGTGGAGCAGACGTTCCAACGAGTGACCGAGGCGGCCGCCAAACGCGAGAAGAGCACCACCACGGCGCCCGGCCGGGCCGTGGTCTACTCGGACAGCCGCCGCTCCGCCCGGGTGACGCTGGGCAGCCATGTGCTGGCCGCGCTCGCCCCGCTCGACCTGCTGATGTCCGCGGCCGCCTGGCTCTGCTCCGCCCTGGCCGCCCGCGTGACGGAGCGCGTCACCGAGGTGTACGAGCGGCTGCGCGCCGACGCCGGACCCGGACGGCCGGTGGACCTCGCCGCCTTCTGGTTCGCCTGTATGCCGGTCCTGCACGGGGCCGCGGTCGCCGACGCCGCCGGCCTGCAGGCGGAGTTCGAGCGCCGCTGGCAGCGCATCCTCCCGGCCTCGGAGGGGGTGCGCCGGGTCACGGTCGCCGGCACGGACATCGCCGGCCGGGTGGCGGAGGCCTTCGGGCCGGTCACCGCACCGGGCTGGGCCGCGGCGCGGTACATCAGCCCGGATGTGATGATCGGCGCGGAGGACACCGCCGCCGTCGGGCGCGGCGAGTTCCACCTCACCCTCGGCGAACTCCACCTGGCCGCCAACACGCTGGGCAACGAACTGTTCGTCAACCAGCACCCCGACCCCCGCGAGCTGTTCGACCGGACCGACCGGGACCATCCGGCGCCACGGCTCATGCCGCTGCTGCCCAAGGAACACAAGTCCCGGCTCTCCGCCCGGATCCGGCACGCGCTGGTACGGCCGCGGGACTACCAGGTCGCCCTCCTCGACAATACGGCGGACCCGCACCGCGAGCGCACCGTGCCGAGCGCGGACGCCGTGGTGGAGCAGCGCGACGGCCGACTCTGCGTGGTGCTGCCCGACGGCGCGGTGTTCCCGGCCGTGGAGGTCTTCGCCCATGTGCTGACCACCCTGGTGACGGACCGGTTCCGGCTCCTGCCGGAAGCCGACCGCTCCCCCCGGGTCACCATCGACCGGATGACCGTGGCGCGGGAGAGCTGGCGGTTCGCCGGCTCCGCGCTGGCCTTCGCCGACGACAAGAGCGAGGCCAGGCGGTTCGTCCGAGCCCGGCAGTGGCGGGA
>NZ_JBEYFC010000892.1:0-2193 GCF_040634175.1 Streptomyces sp. NPDC007162 | reverse complement strand
CACTGCCGCCGAGGTCGCCGCGCTGCTGGGCCGCGAACGCAGCCAGGTCTCCCGCATCCTGCGGAGCCTGGAGACAGGTGTCTTCCCGCGGGGTCCGTCCGTGGGATCACTGCCTCGCGGAACGCCGGTCCGACGGCGGCCCGCGCCGGACCTGCCCGCTCAGCTGGGCACGCCCGCCCTGTTCCCGCAGATAGGTGACGAGACTGGTGCGCAGATAGCGCTCGGCCGCGTCCACCGCCTCCCGGGCGCAGCGCTTGCCCATCAGCACGCACAGCGTGTAGCCCGAGTCCTCGAAGGTGGACCGCACCTCGCGGTCGTGCGGCGAGGCGAGCATCACTCGCTCCCACGCCCGGTAGCGCCGCAGCTGCCGGGCCACCTCGGCCTTCGCGGGTAGCAGCATGGCCGTGTCTTTCCTTCCGACGCTCTCGAATGGGCACGTGTCCCCGAGGGTCGGGGGAGCGTCCGGGCACGGAGAGGCACGGAGCCGTTACGGCGAATCGAGGCTTTCACTCATGGTGCACGCATCATGACCGAGCGTCTTGTTGGATCTTCAACCACGCCTCACGGCTCTCCCGCGGCTCTCGTGTTGCACGAATGGCGTAGCGACCGCAATGTGGAGGGTGACTCAGAAGCGAGCAGTGCTCACGCTGTGCGTCCGGAACGGATTTCCGGACGGTGAGCGCGAGCCCGACGCCGGTGAGGAGCAAGCGACAATGAAGACCGCAGTGCCCTGCTACTACCACCTCGACGTCGAGGTCAGCCAGGAACGGGTGGGACAGGTCGGCCGCATCCTGGCCGCCCATCTCCGCTACTGGGACCTCGACAACCTCGTGGACCCCGTCTGCCGCGGTGCCGAACTGCTGCTGACCGCCATCGACCGGCACGCGACCGACAAGCACACGTCCATCGAGATGTGGTGGAACGGGCAGCACCTCATCACCGCCATCGGTGACGACGACCGTGACCTGCGCCCCGACCAGGACCTGCGGTCCTGCCTGGCGCACCTCGCCGCCACCAGCGACGGCTGGGGCTGCTGCGCCTCGGAGACGGGCAGCAAGATCATCTGGTTCTCGCAGCGTGCCCGGTCCGGCGAGCGGGTCCCGCTGGTCCCGACCGCCCCGGCGCCCAGTCTGCGCCGGACGCTCCCGGTGCCCCGCCGCCTTCCGGTCGCCCAGTTGGCCGAACCCGTCGGCGGCGTTCTGGAGGGCGCCCGGTGACGGCGAGGAAGTCCCGGAAAGGGGTGCCCGTGTGGAGCGGGCACCCCTACCCGTTGGGCGCCTCTTTCGACGGACAGGGCACCAACTTCGCCCTGTTCAGCGAGGTCGCCGAGCAGGTCGAGCTGGTCCTGGTGAACGACGCGGGGACCCGCACCCCGGTGCCGGTGACCGAGGTCGACGGCTTCGTCTGGCACGCCTACCTGCCCGGTGTCGGTCCCGGGCAGCGCTACGGCTACCGGGTCACCGGGCCCTGGGACCCGGACGTCGGTCACCGCTGCAATCCGGCGAAGCTCCTCCTGGACCCGTACGCCCGGGCGGTCGACGGCCAGATCGACAACCACGCGTCCCTGTACGAGCGCACGCCCGGCGGGCCGTCCCCGGCGGACAGCGCGGGGCACTCCATGCTCGGTGTGGTCACCGACCCCTACTTCGACTGGGGCGACGACCGTCCGCCCCGGCGGACGTACTCCGACTCGGTGATCTACGAGGCCCATGTCCGCGGTCTGACCCGTACTCATCCGGAGGTACCCGAACGGCTCAGGGGCACGTACGCCGGCCTCGCGCACCCGGCGGTCATCGAGCACCTGAGCTCGCTGGGCGTCACCGCGGTCGAACTGATGCCGGTGCACCAGTTCGTGCAGGACGGCGTGCTGCAGGACCGGGGCCTGTCCAACTACTGGGGCTACAACACCATCGGCTTCTTCGCCCCGCACAACGCCTACGCCGCCTTCGGCAGCCGGGGCCAGCAGGTCAACGAGTTCAAGGCGATGGTCAAGGCGCTGCACGCGGCCGGCCTCGAAGTGATCCTCGACGTGGTCTACAACCACACCGCCGAGGGCAACGAGATGGGCCCCACCCTCTCCTTCCGGGGCATCGACAACGCGTCGTACTACCGCCTGGTCGACAGCGACTGGGCGCACTACTACGACACCACCGGAACCGGGAACAGCCTGCTGATGCGGCACCCCTACGTGCT
>NZ_JBEYFC010000891.1:0-2196 GCF_040634175.1 Streptomyces sp. NPDC007162 | reverse complement strand
GCTGGTCGCAGCAATCAACGAGTGGCTGTGACCAGCACTTTCGCAACACGCCCTAGGGGTACTGATCGCGAGCGTTGTCAACGCTCCATCAAGGCGGAGGCCCCGTGCGGGGTGGAGGTGCCGAATCTTCACCGCACGGAGGCCTTCGCGTCCCACCGGGACGGCCGCCTGACCCCGTTCACGGCCGACGGCCGTCGGGCGACAGCGGACTCGTGGACACCTGCGCCGCCTTCCTGCACCGGGCTGCGGCCTTCTTCGCCACCTGCGGCATCGACCCCGTCGACACAGCTCGCCCCCAGGGCGCGCTCACGCCTCGTGCGCGGCCTCCTCCGCGGCCGACCTCGGCTCAGGAGCCGACGTTTCCCTTCTCGGCCAGGCGATCTCCAGACGGTTCTCCGGGTGGCCAGGTGTGCCGTTCCAGCGGTGCGACGGCGTCGTGGGCGGAGTGGATCTCCGGGAAGGCGGCTTGCGCACCCACCACCGTCGTTGCCCTCGGCTGCGCCGCGGTGCCGAGAACGGCAGGCACGCCTCGACCAGCGCCTCGCTCCCGCGCGGGCCCGACCGACCTGATGACCATTCCTCAGTGCGCAGGTCAAGGGCTGGTCATGGGGGCACAAGTCGGTCCGGGACGGGCGTACTCTTGGTGCGGATGTAAAGGACACCTCGTTCGGTGAGGCGTCTTCACGGACACAGGCCACTGATCCCACCCGTCGAGAGACGCTCCGGATCAGGACAGGTCTCCCCGGCCCAAGGGGTGACCCCAAGTGGCTTCCCCGCAGTGGGATCACGCCGTGGAGTGCCAAAGCTCTGACGAGATGGGGTGCGCCGGGACCGTTTGTCCTGGCTGCCCCTTGCCGCATGGCCGCCACGCCCCGTTGCGCGGCCGGGACCGGGAGGAGGCGACATGGACAGTAGTCCGGGTCACAGTCGGCCCTTCTCCGCGTTGTCCACGCCGTCCTTCCGCGGTCCGGGACAGCCCGTCCTTCCCTGATCCGCCAGGTGCACCGGCCTGGTCGGGCCGAGCGTCGGCCTGTCTGCGTGGCCGACGCCACCCCCGGGAAGGGCGGTGCTGGCCCGGGTCGCCCGTTGCCCCGTCATACCGGGGCAAGGGGGTGTTCACCTTGGCTGCCCACACTCTGCTCATGTCCACCTCGGCCCGTCTGCGGGACCGCCGGGTCCAACTGGAGCGCCGGGCCACCGCCTCCAAGGCGGTCCGCACCTCACTGGTCTCGCTCGCGGGCCTGATCGGCTGCCCGGTCACCAACCAGTCCGGCGACGAGGTCGGCCGCGTCGTCGATGTCGTCGCCCGGCTCTACGGCACCGAACCGTATCCGCCCGTCACGGGACTGATCCTGCGCATCGGCCGGCGCCGCACGTTCCTGCCCGCCGACGCCGTCGGCAAGGTGAGCGCCGGGCACGTACGGCTGCGTACCGCTCGGGTCGACCTGCGCGACTTCGTCCGCAGGCCCGGCGAGGTCCTGCTGGCCAAGGACGTGCTCGACCACCAACTGGTCGACGTCGACGGCGTGCAGGTCACCCGTGCCGCCGATCTCTACCTGGCGCCCCTGGCCGACCTGGTCGTCCTGGTCGGCGTGGACGTCTCCTTGCCCACCCTGCTGCGCCGCCTCGGCCCGCGCCGCTGGCAGGCCCGCCCCACCCCGGAACGCGTGCTTGACTGGCAGGCGGTCGCTCCCTTTGCCGAGCAGGCGACCGAAGGACCACCGGAGGTGCGGCTGCGCGCCTCCCGGACGGCGCTGCACCGGCTGCGCCCCGCCGACCTCGCCGACATCCTCGAGGACCTCGGCCGCGCCGAACGCCAGCAGCTGCTGGGCTGGCTGGAGCCGGAGCAGGCGGCAGACGCACTGGAGGAGATGGAACCGCACGAGCTGGAGAACCTGCTCCGAGAGGCCCACCCGGAGCACGCCGCCCGCCTCGTGGACGAGATGGAGCCGGACGAGGCCACCGACGCCCTGCGTGACCTCACCGGCGAGGAGCGCGAGGCCCTGCTCACCCGCATGCCGAAGAACGAGGCGGCTGAGCTGCGCCGGCTGCTGAACCACCGGGAAGGCACCGCGGGCGGTGCCATGACCACCCTGCTGCTGACCGCCCACCGGGACGAGACCGTCGCCGAGGTGCGTGCCGGCCGCGCACAGCCGCGCCCGGCGCGAGGGCGTGGTCATGGTCCTGGTCGCGGTG
>NZ_JBEYFC010000890.1:0-2211 GCF_040634175.1 Streptomyces sp. NPDC007162 | reverse complement strand
CACCGCGATGACCTACGTCCAGCCAGTCGGGGGACCGGTCCGTCCTCAGCCCTGGCGGGCCTTGGAACGGGGGTCCTTCTTGTTGATCACGTAGACCACGCCGCGTCGGCGGACCACCTGGGCGCCGGGCCTGGCCTTCAGTGCACGCAAGGAGTTGCGCACCTTCATGTCTCTGTCCTCCTCGGGTCAGCCGCGGGCGGTGGCGGTGCGGCCGTAGCGGCGCTCGAAGCGCTCCACCCGGCCGGCGCTGTCCAGGACCCGTGTCCGGCCGGTGTAGAAGGGGTGCGACGCCGACGAGACCTCGACGTCGATCAGCGGGTAGGTGTTGCCGTCCTCCCACTCGATCGTCCGGGACGAGTCGGCGGTGGAGCGGGTGAGGAACGCGGTGTCCGCGGCGCGGTCGCGGAAGACCACGAACCGGGAGTCGGGATGGATGCGGGACTTCATGGGGTTCCTTCCAGGGGCGGTGGGGTGTTTCGCGTCAACGCTCTTCGCGGAAGTCCACGTGGGCGCCGGCCACCGGGTCGTACTTGCGCAGGACCAGCCGGTCGGGGTCGTTCCGGCGGTTCTTGCGGGTCACGTAGGTGACGCCGGTCCCGGCCGTCGACTTCAGCCTGACGACGGGACGCGCGGTGCTGCGTGCCATGAGGTCCTCCCTTTCTCCACGCCCGGAGTTCGTGATCCGAGCATGTCAATCACGACCGGTCCAACAACGCCCCCCGCCGTCGCATTCCCGGGGTGCGTCCCAGGTCGCGGGGCCGGCTAGCGCAGCAGCAGTTGCAGGCCGCCCACGATCGTCGCCGCGATGACGAGCTGCTCGAACAGCCGCTGGTTGATCCGGTTCACGGCCCACTTCCCGAGGAACGCGCCGGGGACGACGAACGCCACGAGCGCCGCGTCGAGCAGCAGCGAGTTGCCGTCGATCAGGCCGAGCCCGGCGCTGAAGGGGACCTTGGAGACGTTCACGATCAGGAAGAAGAACGCCGACGTACCGAGGAAGCCGAGTTTGCGGAAGCCGGCCGACAGCAGGTACATCGACATCACCGGGCCGCCCGCGTTGGCGACCATCGTGGTGAAGCCGCCGAGGACACCGTACGAACCGGCCTTCGCCCGGCCCGCCCGGGTGGTGACCTCGTCCGGGTCGTCCGGCCGGTCGGCGGTGCGCCGCCGCCACAGCGTGACCCCGGCCATCAGCAGCAGGATCGCACCGATCGAGGTCCGGACGACCCCGTCGCCGGCCCACACCAGGAACAGGGTGCCGACCACCACTCCCACCGCCACCGCCGGGAACAGCCGCCACAGCGTCGGCCAGTGGGCGTGCCTCCGGTAGGTGGCGACGGCCAGTAGGTCGCCCGCGATGAGCAGCGGGAGCAGGACGCCGGTGGAGGCGCGGGCCGGCAGGACCGCGGCGAAGACGGCGAGGCTGACGGTGTTGGCGCCGCTGACGGCGGTCTTGGAGAAGCCGACGAGAAGTGCGGCGAGTGCCAGGGCGGCGAACCCCCAGCCGGATATGTGCCAGAGCGTCATCGTGTTCATGCGGAGACCGATGTTATGTCCGGACAAGCCACCGCGGTAAGTACCGTCTCGCCGATCGGCCCCGGTGGGCGTTTGCGCCTGGTCGGCGAGGGCACCCGGGGTCTCACGACCGCTCAGAACGAGCCGCTCAGAACGAAAGGAAGACGCGCGCCATGACCGTCGTGAAGAGCACGCTGCCCGACGGGGCACTTCAGGTCACCGGGACGGCTCTGCAGGAGACGCTGGTGGATCTGCTGGGGCTGTCGCTGGTCGGGAAGCAGGCCCACTGGAACATCGTGGGTCCGCGCTTCCGTTCGATCCACCTCCAGCTGGACGAGGTGGTCGCCTCCGCACGCGCCTACTCGGACACGGTCGCGGAACGTGCCGCCGCCCTGGGCGTGCCGCCGGACGGCCGTCCGGAGACCATCGCGGCGGCCTTCGCGCTGCCCGGTGCGAAGGATGGCTGGCTGCGGGACGACGAGGTCGTGGAGCTGATGGTGCGAACGCTGGAGTCGGCGATCGGACGGCTGCGCGAGCGGATCGCCGCGACCGACGAACCCGACCCGGTCACCCAGGATCTGCTGATCACCATCACCGCCGACCTGGAGAAGCAGCGCTGGATGTTCGCGGCCGAGAACAGCTGAGCGCCGGACGGCCCGACAGACCCTCCCCCTCCCTCGAACCGGTCCGACGTGC
>NZ_JBEYFC010000889.1:0-2213 GCF_040634175.1 Streptomyces sp. NPDC007162 | reverse complement strand
TGTCGTCGGCGAGGCCGTGGACGATCATCATCGGGCGGTGCGGTTCGGCCGCCTCGGTCAGGCCCTCGTCGCCGATCACCGAGTTACGGCGGTACCCCAAATGCCGCACCGGCGATTCGGCCCTATGGTGCTGGTATGGAGCACGCACTCAGTCCTTCGACCCTCGCCGAGCTGCGCCGCCCGCGCCCCTATCCCGCCGTTTCCGTGCTGACGCCGACGCACCGCCGCGAGCCCGACAACGCCCAGGACTCCGTCCGGCTGCGCAATGTCGTGGCCGAGGCGAAGAAGCAGTTGGAGGCCGATCCCGCGGTCACCCGGGAGCGGCGCTCCGACGTCATCAGGGAACTCGACCGCGCACTCGCCGAGGTCGACCTGACCTACACCGAGGACGGTCTGGTGATCTTCGCCGCGCCCGGTGAGCACCAGGTGTGGTCCCTGGCCCGCAGCGTGCCCGAGCGCGTGGTGCTCTCGGACACCTTCCTCACCCGCAACCTGGTCTCGGCGCACGCCGCCGAACGGGCTTTCTGGGTGCTGTCGATCTCGGCCGACCGCGTCACGCTCTGGAACGGCGGGCTGGACCGCGTCACCGAGAGCCGGTACGGCGGCTTCCCGCTGGTCCGCCGCCAGGTGAACTTCGACGCCGAACGCCTGCAGCGGATCGGCGACATGCCCAGCACCTTCCGCGACGAGGACACCAAGCACTTCCTGCGGGACGCTGACACCGCGATGGCCGCGTTGCTGCGAGAGGAACCGCGGCAGCTCTACGTCACCGGCGAGCAGGCCGCCCTCTCGCTGTGGGAGGAAGTCGGCGACGTGGCCAGGCACAGCATCCCCGTGCGGCACGGCGGTCTCGCGCACGCCGGTCCGGACGCGGTGTGGCAGGCGCTCCGGCCGCTGCTGGAGGCCGAGTCCCGGCGGAGCACCGCGTCGGTGGCCAGGGAGCTCGCGTCCGCGCGCGGTCACAAGACGTTCGCGGCCGGCGTCGACGAGGTCTGGCAGAGCGCCCGCGAGGGCCGCCTGCGGCTGCTGGCCGTCGAGGAGAACTACCGCACCACGGTCCGCGACGACGGCGACCACCTGGTCCCGGCGGTGACCGGCGACCTCGACTCCCGGGAGGACATCGTGGACGAGATCGTCGAACAGTGCCTGGAGACCGGCGCCGAGGTCCGCTTCGTACCGGACGGCACCCTCGGCGACCAGGACGGCATCGCCGGAGTCCTGCGCTACTGACAGACCCCCTCGCTCGGCCGGCGTCTAGGCTCCGGGAGCGTGATCGTCGGCCGAGAGGGAGTGGGGACATGGCTGAGCTGCTGGGCGTCGCGGTGCTGGGTGCCGGACACATGGGTGCCGACCACATACGACGGCTCGACCATGTGGTGAGCGGGGCGCGCGTGGCGGCCGTCGCCGATCCCGACCTCGACCGCGCCGGGGACGCGGTGGCCGGCCGGGAGGGTGTCACCGTCCACACGGATCCGCTGGCCGCCCTGGACGCGCCCGGCGTGCAGGCCGTGCTGATCGCCTCCCCCGGACCGGCCCACGAGGAGCCGCTGCTGGCGGCCTTCGAGCGCGGGCTGCCGGTGCTGTGCGAGAAGCCCATGGTGCCGGACTCCGCCGGCGCGCTCCGCGTGGTGGAGGCCGAGGCCCGGCTCGGCCGCAGGCTGGCGCAGATCGGGTTCATGCGCCGTTACGACGCCGAGTACCGGCGGCTGAAGTCGCTGCTGGACGGCGGCGGTCTGGGCCGCCCGCTGATGCTGCACTGCGTCCACCGCAACGTCTCCTCGCCACCCGGCTTCACCAGCGCCATGCTGATCAACAGCTCGGTGTCGCACGAGATCGACGCGGCCCGCTGGCTGCTCGGCCAGGAGCCGACCGCGGTGACCGTGCTGCGCCCGCGGCCCTCGTCGGGCGCTCCGGACGGGCTGCTCGACCCTCAGTTGGTGCTGTTCGAGACCGACGGCGGCGCCCTCGTGGACGTCGAGGTCTTCGTCAACTGCGGCTTCGGCTACCAGGTGCGCTGCGAGGCCGTCTGCGAACGGGGCAGCGCCCGGATCGGCGAGGACCACACCATGCTGGTCACCTCGGCCGGCGGTGCCCGTGAGGAGGTCGCCCAGGACTATCTGGTGCGGTTCGCCAACGCTGAGCGCGCAGGCGCCGCCGAAGTCGTTGTAGAGGAACGCGTACTTGTAGATCAGGTAGAGGACGGTGACCGTGGC
>NZ_JBEYFC010000888.1:0-2215 GCF_040634175.1 Streptomyces sp. NPDC007162 | reverse complement strand
GTACGTCCTGGGCACGGCCGGATTCCTGGCCGGCAGCGCGCTCGCGCTCATGGGCATCGCCGTCAGCAACGTACTGATGCCGGTCATCGTCAAGCGCTGGTTCCCCGACCGGGTCGGCTCCATGACCGGCCTGTACTCGATGGCGCTCGCGGCCGGCACCTCGATCGCCGCCGCGGTGACCGTGCCCATGACCGACGCCCTGGGCGGCGGCTGGCGGACCGGCCTCGCCGTCTGGGCCGCACTCGCCGCGGCCGCCGTGCTGCCGTGGGTTCCGCTGGTACGGGACCGGGGCCCGGCGGCGCCGACGGGCGGCGCACGCGCGCGTGCGGAGCAGGAGCCGCCCGCCCTGCGGATCACCCGCAGCCGTACCGCATGGGCGCTCGCCGTGTTCTTCGGGCTCCAGGCCACCGCCGCCTACATCACGATGGGCTGGATGGCACAGATCTTCCGGGACGCGGGCGTACCCGCGAGCACGGCCGGGCTGCTGCTGGCCGTCACCATGGTGATGGGCGTTCCGCTGGCCTTCGTCATCCCGCGCGTGGCCACCCGGCTGCCGCACCAGGGCCCGATCGTGGTCGCCCTGGGCGTCTGCGGCCTCGCCGGATACGCCGGCCTGTACCTCGCGCCCGCCGCCGGGGCCTGGGTCTGGGCCGTGCTGCTCGGCGTCTCGAACTGTGCCTTCCCGCTGGCACTCACCATGGTCGGGATGCGGTCGAGGACCGGCGCGGGCGTCGCCCAGCTGTCCGCCTTCGCCCAGAGCACCGGCTACCTCATCTCCATCCCCGGCCCGCTGCTGGTGGGCGTGCTGTACCAGAGCAGCGGCGGCTGGGGGGTGCCGATCCTCCTCATGGTCGTGCTGATGATCCCGCAGATGGTCGTCGGCTGGCTGGCGGGCCGCAACCGCACGGTGGAGGACGAGGCCGCCACGACGGCCTGACGGCCCCCGTGGCGCCGGCCCGCCCCGACACGCCGAAGGGCGGTTGCGGGCACCCCGCCCGGGTCCGCCCCTTCGGCAGGTGCCAGACTGGCCCCATGCCAGTGCTCGACCCGAACCCCCAGAACGGTCAGAAGAAGATGCTGATCGTCTTCGGCTCGTTCTTCGCCATCTTCATCGTCATCGCCGTCATCGCGACCCTCGCGTCACCCTGACCACCGTCCCGGCGGCCGACGGTCGGCCGATGGTGGGGCTGGCCCCCGTATCCCCTAGGGGGTGAGGGTCAGGGTCAAGTGGGTGGGTCACCGGATGGGGCGGCGGCCCCGGATTCCGTAGTTTCGAGGTGTGGCCGCGCGGAGCGGTCACCGGACCACGGAGACCAGCGGAGGCGATCATGCCGGCCCGAACGCACACCCGGCCCCACCCGGCGACCCCGGGCAGCGCCGACATCCGGCTCCCCTGGTGGGCGCTCGCCCTCCCCGCCCTCGCCTTCGTCTCCCTGCTGCTGCTGATACTGAACCCGGCGGACGCCCACGCGGCGACCGGCGACCCGGCCGTCACCCATCTCTTCGAGCGCGTCCAGCACATCGTCTCCCGTTAGCGCGCCCGGACCGCCGACCGGGCGAAGCCGCATGTCAACTCCCTGCGCCCGATGGCCTGTTTCATGCGAAGCTGGGTGTCATGAGCGTCGCAGAACCCCGCAGGATCGTCTTCTTCCGCCATGCGAAAGCCGACTGGCCACAGGTGACCGACCACGAGCGACCGCTCGCTGACCGGGGCCGTACGGACGCCGCCGTCGCCGGACGCAAGCTGGCGGACAGCGGCATCACCTTCGACCTGGCCCTGTGCTCCACCTCCGTGCGCACCAGGGAGACCTGGAAACTCGCGGTCCACGAGCTCGCGCACCGGCCGAAAACCGTCTACGAGGAGCGGGTGTACGAGGCCTCGCCGGGCGAGCTGGTCGCCGTACTCAATGAGGTGCCCGACGATGTACAGAACGTGATCCTCATCGGTCACAACCCCGGTGTGCACGGCGTGGCCGAGATCCTGGCGGGCACGGGCGAGAGCGACGCCCGCGAGCGGATGAACCGCCGTGGCTTCCCTGCCGCCGCCTTCGCCGTCGTGACGTTCGAGGGCTCCTGGAAGGCCCTGGAACCGGGCGTGGCCACGCTCACGGACTACTGGGCGCCCTCCGAGTGAGACCGGCGCGGGGGCCCCGCCGACACCGCCCCCCCCCCCCCGCCCCCCGCCCCCCCCCCGCCCCCGCCCAAACAACAAAAA
>NZ_JBEYFC010000887.1:0-2227 GCF_040634175.1 Streptomyces sp. NPDC007162 | reverse complement strand
GAGGGTGGTCAGGGCGGTGACCGGGTCGGGGTCGTGCAGGGCGGCCGCGCGCAGCGTGTAGCGGGTCAGCAGTCCGGGGGCAGCTCCGCCGTCGCCAACGGGCAGACCTTGCGCATCCCGGCTCACGTCAGCATCGGTACGGACACCGGCAACGGTGTCCGTATCCATTTGTCCAACGCCCTGGGCACCACACCAGTGACCTTCGACGCTGCCTCGGTAGCCTTGCAGGACACCACCGCGGGCGGTGCCGCCACCACGGCCGCAGGGCCCACGGCGCTGGCCTTCGGCGGGCATGCGTCCGTCACCATCCCCGCAGGCGCGGACGTCACCAGTGACCCCGTGACCTTGGTCGTCGCACAGCAGGCGACCGTGCTGGTCAGCCTGCAGGTGCACGGCTCGGTCACCGCCCTCGCCGGTCACGCCACTGCCCAGACGCCCGTGTGGATCAGCTCCGACGCGGCCAACCGTACGCTCGACACCTCGGCCGCGAACTACACACAGACGTCGTTCACCGGCCTGCCCTACGTGACCGGAATCGACGTCACCACCCCTACCGCCGTTCCTACCGGCTCGCTGGTCCTCTACGGGGACCAGAGCGTCAACGGGGACACCGCGAGCAACGACGGTCAGCACCACCTCAGCGACGCCATCGCCAACGCCCTCGTCAACGACTCGAACGGAGACGAGTCCGTGGACTACGGCGTGCTCAACGCCGGATCCAACAGCAACAGTCTCAGCAACAACCTGCTACCTCAGATCACCAATAGCGGCACCCCGAGGAACGCACTCAATCCACTGGACCGCAACGTCCTGGCCCAGGGCAACGTCCGTACAGTCCTGGTCTCCACCGGTGCCAGTGACCTGCTCAACTGCACCGGTACTGCCGACGCCTGC
Source organism: Streptomyces sp. NPDC007162 (assembly GCF_040634175.1). Taxonomy (NCBI): domain Bacteria; kingdom Bacillati; phylum Actinomycetota; class Actinomycetes; order Kitasatosporales; family Streptomycetaceae; genus Streptomyces; species Streptomyces sp. NPDC007162. The sequence goes on along the minus strand of NZ_JBEYFC010000887.1, from coordinate 1,333 downwards.
GCCACAAGCGTCGAGAACGGGCTGACCTCACTCAACAGCCAGCTCATGTCGTACTACACCGACGACGGCCGGCCCCACGACGGCCATCAAGCAGCGACGGAGAACTCCAACATCACCGTCTACATCGCCACGATCCCGCCATTCACCGCCGCCCACCCAGGCACAGCGACTCAGGAAGCCGCACGCGAGCAGGTCAACAGCCAGCTGTCCGAACTCTTCGACGGCCAAGTCATCGACTTCGCCGGGGCAGTCTCCACGGATGGCACGGCAACGTCCTCCACCGTCAAAGCCGCCGACTTGTCCAACGGCAGTCCTTCCAGCACCTACTACGACGAGCTAGCCGCCCGCTACCTCAAGGACACGAACAACCCTGACACAATCGCCATCACGCCGAACCTGATCGTCCCGGTCGCCACCGGCAGCGACACTCCCGACAACGAATGGGACCTGGCCACCGACACCACCGACCAGCGCGGCGACAACCCGTTCGCGGTGGTCGGCAGCGCGACATCCAACGCTGCGGGACCCGGTGCGGTCAACGCCCCCGCCGCCGCCACCTCCTTCGACGGCAGCACCGGGTTCCTGGAAAGCGACCACACCGCCGTCAACGCCCTCGCCGACTACACCGTCTCCGCCTGGGTGAAACTCGACTCGGCAACCGGACCCGCCACCGCCATCTGCGAAGGCACCAGCCAGCACCAAGCGTTCTACCTCGGCTACGACCGCGGCAACCAAGGCTGGATGTTCCAGACCACGACCACCAACGACGACAGCGCCGATTTCCCCACCGCGGAAGGAGACGCCGGCACCGGAGCCCTGGGCACCTGGACCCACCTCCTCGTCACCTACACCGCACCCGTCGACGGCGACGACAGCACCGGCGTCATGGCCATCTACCAAAACGGCACCCTCATGGGGACCGCCACCAACCTCACCCCGCAGTACGACTCCTCCATGCCCCTCACCATCGGCGGCTGCGTCAACGACCCCGCCGCCACCTCCCCGTACAACGCCTTCCCTGGCTCCGTCTCGGACGTCCAGGTCTACCCCTACGCCATGACCGCGAGCGACGCCAACGCAGGCAGCGTGATCGTCCCCAGCGGCTGGCAGAACGGCATGCCAGAGGACGACTGGAAACTCACCGCCAATGGCACCGACGTCGCCTCCCTCAACCCGCTCACCGCGACCGGCAGCGCCACCTTCACCACGGACGCACCGAGCGGCATGTCCGGCAGCGTCGCCTTCGACGGCAGCACCGGCTTCCTCAAGAGCAAGCAGAGCGCGGTCAACACCCTCGGCGACTACACCGTCTCCGCCTGGGTGAAGATCAACT
>NZ_JBEYFC010000886.1:0-2229 GCF_040634175.1 Streptomyces sp. NPDC007162 | reverse complement strand
GCGATGACCTGGACGTTCATGCCGTGACGCTTGTGCTTGCCGGAATAGTAGGGGCCCTTGCGCGTGTCTGCCGCCGGGGCGGGCGGGCGGTTCTAGCCTGACGGTATGTCAGATGATGAGTCGTACGAACTGCTCGGGTTCGACAACGTGCTGCTCCCGGTCGGGAGCCTCGCCGATGCCGTCGCCTTCTACGAGCGGGCCGGGTTCACGGTCGGGTTCCGGTTCGACGAAGCGGGCATCGCGCTGCTGAAGGTCGGGGGCGAGACGCCCGGGATCCTGCTGCGGGCCGAGGAGGGGCTGGGGCACCGCACGCCGGTGTGGGCCGCGCCGCGGGTGTGGCTGGAGGTGCCGGACGCGCGGGTCGCGGCCCGGAGGCTGGCGGCCGCGGGGATCCGGACCCTCGACGAGCCGTTCTCCGTGGCCACCGGATGGACCGTGGAGATCGCCGACCCGTGGGGGAACGTCCTCGGGTTCACCGACTACAGCAAGCGGCCGGCGCTCGCACGGCGTGCGTGAACGGGGTCACTCCGCACCCGAGTTGAACACGTTCAAAAGCAGGTCTACAGTCATCCCTGCCAGCGTTTTGAACGCGTTCAATAAGGGGTGGGGCATGGACCGTACCGTCATCGCCTACGTCATCTACCTGCTCGTCAGCATCGGCCTGACCATCTGGGTGGCCCGCACGCTCAGCCGCAACGGCCGGATCTTCCTCTCCGACGTCCTGCACGGCAACGAGCAGCTCGCCGACGCCGTGAACCACCTGCTGGTCGTCGGCTTCTACCTGGTCAACCTCGGCTTCGTCGCCCTCTACCTGCACACCAGCGACACCATCGACGACACCCGCGGCATCTTCGAGGCCCTGTCGTCCAAGCTCGGGGTCGTGCTGCTGGTGCTCGGCGTGATGCACCTGGGCAACGTGTACGTGCTCAACCGGATCCGGCGCCGCGGGATCATGGAGAAGGAACAGCTCCCGCCCGTCCCGCCGCAGGGCTGGACCGCGCCGGCGGCCGGGGCGTGAGCGCCGTGCCGACGACGGCGGACCGGGACGCCCGCCGCGTCCCGGTCCGCGGGCTCACCGTGCTCTACGACGCCGAGTGCGCCCTCTGCACCCACCTGCGCGACTGGCTCGCGCGCCAGCCGCAGCTGGTCCCGCTGGAGCTGCTGCCGGCCGGTTCGGACGAGGCCCGGGCACGCTTCCCGGACCTGGACCACTCCGCCACCTTCGACGAGGTCACCGTCGTCGGCGACGCCGGACAGGTCTACCGGGAGACGGCCGCCTGGATCGTCGTCCTGTGGGCCCTGCGGGAGCACCGGCCGCTCGCCCACCGGCTCAGCACACCCGCCGGGGCCAAGCTGGCCCGGGGCGCGGTGCTCGCCGCCGCCTGGTGGCGCGGCGGGCAGGGGGACGGCGGTAAACCCTTCCGGCGGCAGGACGGGTGGGTCTACGAGCCGGGCATCGGCTGGATCTACGACCCTCCGGGCTGTGCCGGCGGCGTCTGCACCACTGGTTAGGCTCTGTCCGTGTCCGCGAAGAACGACGGTCCCGTCGAGACCGGTTCCCCCAGCAAGTCCGAGCAGACCCGTGCGCTGATCCTGGAGACGGCGATGCGGCTGTTCCGGGAGCGGGGCTACGAGAAGACCACGATGCGGGCCATCGCCACCGAGGCGGGGGTCTCGGTCGGCAACGCCTACTACTACTTCGCCGGCAAGGAACACCTGATCCAGGGCTTCTACGACCAGCTCGCCGCCGAGCACCGGGTGGCGGTGCGCGAGGTCCTGGACCGGGAGACGGACCTGGAGGCGAGGCTCGCGGGGGTGCTGAAGGTGTGGCTGGACATCGCCCGGCCGTACCACGAGTTCGCGGTCCACTTCTTCAAGAACGCCGCCGACCCCGACAGCCCGCTCAGCCCCTTCTCCCCGGAGAGCGAGCACGCGCGCGAGGAGGCGATCAGCGTGCACCGGGAGGTGCTCGCCGGGGCGAAGACCAAGGTGGCACCGGAACTGCGGGACGTGCTGCCCGAGTTGATGTGGCTCTCGCAGATGGGCCTGGTGCTGTACTGGGTCTTCGACCGCACCGAGGGCCGCGAGCGCAGCTACCGGCTCGCCGAGCGCGGCGCCCGGCTGACCGCGCGAGGCGTCTCCCTCGCCGATGTGGTCCGGATCCTGCCCCGCGACCAGCCGGAACGACAGCTTCAGCATGGCCGAGGACGGCACGATCGTCTTGCTCCC
>NZ_JBEYFC010000885.1:0-2239 GCF_040634175.1 Streptomyces sp. NPDC007162 | reverse complement strand
GACACGTTGCCCGTACGTTCGGCGAAACGTTTCCAGCCCCAGCCCCTGGCTGGAGCCGCCGGTGCCGTGCTGCCCCCAGCGCCCCTTGAGGGCGCTCACCCCCGCGGGATTACCAGGCGAAGGCCTCCGGGGACGGGCCCGGGCCAGGGAAGATCTCGTCCAGGCCGGTCAGGAGCTCGTCGCTCAGCTCCAGCTCCACGGCCCGCAGTGCCGACTCCAGCTGCTCGGCGGTGCGGGGGCCGACGATCGGGCCGGTGACACCAGGGCGGGTCAGCAGCCAGGCCAGCGCGGCCTCGCCCGGCTCCACGCCGTGCTTGTCGAGCAGGTCCTCGTAGGCCTGTACCTGGGCTCGCAGGGTGGTGTCGGCGAGGGCGTCGGCGGCCCGGCCACCGGCCCGGCGCCCGCCCTTCACTTCCTTCTTGATCACACCGCCGAGCAGCCCGCCGTGCAGCGGCGACCAGGGGATCACCCCGAGGCCGTACTCCTGCGCGGCCGGAATGACCTCCATCTCGGCGCGCCGCTCGGCGAGGTTGTAGAGGCACTGCTCGCTGACCAGCCCGATGGTCCCGCCGCGCCGGGCGGCGATCTCGTTGGCCTGGGCGATCTTGTAGCCGGGGAAGTTGGACGATCCCACGTAGAGGATCTTGCCCTGCTGCACCAGCGCGTCGATGGCCTGCCAGATCTCCTCGAAGGGGGTCCGGCGGTCGACGTGGTGGAACTGGTAGACGTCGATGTGGTCGGTCCGGAGCCGCTTGAGGCTCGCGTCCACGGCGCGCCGGATGTTCAGCGCGGAGAGCTTGTCGTGGTTGGGCCAGGCGTCGCCGTCGGCGGCCATGTTGCCGTACACCTTGGTGGCGAGCACGACCTTGTCGCGGTGCGCGGGGTCCTTGGCGAACCAGTTGCCGATGATGGTCTCGGTACGGCCCTTGTTCTCGCCCCACCCGTAGACGTTGGCCGTGTCGAAGAAGTTGATGCCCGCGTCCAGCGCCGCGTCCATGATCGCGTGGCTGTCGGCCTCGTCGGTCTGCGGGCCGAAGTTCATGGTGCCGAGGACGAGTCGGCTGACCTTGAGTCCGGTACGTCCGAGCTGCGTGTACTTCATGGTCACCCAGCCAACGGCGTGGAGTGCGCTCTAGGCAAGGACCTGTGGAGAAGAGGGGTCGCCGAGGTGCTCAGGAGCCGTCGACGTGCTCAGAGGAAGACGCGGGCGACTTCCAGCCATGTCCGCGCGTCCTCGCCGACCGCCGTCAGGCCGGTCTCGGCGAGGCGCCTGCGCCGGGTGACGAGGAGGCGGAAGTCGAGGGCGTCGCCCCGGACCCGTTGCGCCGCCCGCTCCGGGCCCCAGGCCCGGATCCCGCCGTCGGGACCGGCCGGCTCGACCCGGAAGGGTTCCGCGGGTGGGGGCAACCGGGCTGCGTGGAAGGACAGTTCCCGGCCGATCAACCCAGGGCGGCCGACGCGAGGTCGCGGTCCGGCACGGAGGTGTCGAGACCGTAGTCCAGCATCCGGTACCACCTTCCCGCACGTCGACGGCAGGCACGGCCGACGAGACCGCCGAGCCACTCACGACCCTGACCGAAGGACCACCCGTCGACCGCTCAACTCCGTTGCAGGAAGGACTAGTCGACGGGGAACTCGGCGGTGCTCAGAGTGAGGCCGACGACGGTTCCCGTGAGGTCGACATCGGACCCGAAGGCGACCCTCGTCTCGGTCGTGTAGTCCTCGCCCTTGGGGTGGGTGTAGACGTGGCAGCGGCGCTGGTAGGGGTCGGCGATCAGGTAGACCGGGACCTCGGCCGTGGCGTAGGCGGCCTTCTTGGCGCCGTAGTCGTTCGCCGCCGTGCCCTTGGAGATGACCTCGGCCACGAACTCGACGTCCTGGTGACGCCAGAGCCCGCTGTCCGTCTTGGCGGCGTCCTCGGCCATCAACGTCACGTCCGACGCGAACCCGTTGAGATGCCCCGGGTAGTCGATACGGACGTCGGACTTGACCCGCTTCCGGGGGTACTTGGTCCGCAGCTGCTCGACGATGTCCAGGATGATCTCCCAGTGGGTGTCCCGCTGTGGCGACATGAAGACGGTCCCCTCGACGATCTCGACCTTGTATCCCTCGGGGGCGGGCATCTTCTCGATCTGCTCGAACAGCTCGTCGAGCGTGATCTCGTCGTCGCTCTTGGCTGTTCATGGTGAGCCCGGACAGCAGCCCCTTCTCCCCAGTGCTCAAGCTGATGGACGTCAAG